>JAUWDP010000039.1 GCA_030608725.1 Candidatus Bathyarchaeota archaeon | reverse complement strand
CAGCAGACGACCTTGCCCTCTTTCTCCAGAGCCTTGACCTGCTCCGTGGTGTAGCCCAGCATCGTCGTCAGGACCTCCTCGGTATGCTGCCCCAGCATAGGGGCGCCTGAGACGACCTCACCCGGGGTCTTGTAGAACTTCGCCGGGAAGTTGGGCACCCTGTACTCGCCCACGGCTGGCTGGGACGCCTTGACCCACATGCCCCTGTCCAGGAGGTGGGGGTCGTCCATGGCCTCGTGGGCCTCGTATACCGGAGCCGCCGGGAAGCCCATCTCGCCCAGGAACTTGAAAGCCTCGCGGCGGGTCATCTTCTCGATGTGCCCTTTCAGCATGTCATTGGTGAGCTCCTCGACCCCGAGGGCCTCCTTCAGGCTCTCGAGGGCCTTCGCCCTGGCACCCATCAGCTGCACCCAGCCATCGCTGACCTTATACATGCCACCGATGCGGGTGGGGTCATCGCTCCTCCTCCTCTCAGGCGGCGTCTGGCCGCTATCCACCCAGAGGGCGTGGCCGACCGAGCTACAGGTATTGAAGGCGACCATGGTGTCCGTCTGGTTGATGTCCACCATCTGCCCCTCGCCGGTCCTATCCCTGTGACGTATAGCAGCCGTGATTGCGAAGGCAGCGAACGTCGCTGGACCTATGTCGCCGATTGCGCCTGACAGTGATGAGGGGGGACCATCGCCCCGTATACGCCTTGCGTTGCTAAACGTGTGACCGCTCATAGCCTCGGCGATGACTGCGTAGGATGCGTACCTGCTGTACGGGCCGGATTGACCGAAGCCCGAGAGGGCCGCGTATATGATCTTGGGGTTGAGCTCCTTCTGGACCTCGTAGCTGAAGCCTAACCGCTCCAGAGTCCCAGGGACGAAGTTCTGGACGACGACGTCCGACTGCTTTATCAGCTCCTTGATTATAGACTTCCCCTCCTCGCTCTTCAGGTCGACCGAGATGTCCTTCTTGTTGAGGTTCAGTGCGTAGAAGGTGGTGCTCACCTGCTTGAATAGGGCACCCGGGCCGAGACGGCCGATGGTCCCCCAAGGTGGCTCCACCTTTATGACCTCCGCGCCCAGCTCCGCCAGCATCATCGTGCAGTATGGACCGAACCAGACATGGGTGAAGTCTAGAATCCTGATATCTTCAAGTATCTTAGCCATGTAAATCCTACAATAGGTTAAGGTTTCAATATTAATCCTTTATCCTAGTTTAGATGGTTTAGAGACGCTGTTTTTCTCTCAGAATTAAAGAACGTTAACGATAAACGACGCTTTCGAGTTAAAAAACAGCTATATTTGAGTAAAATTGTTTAGACGGTTCACAGAAAGGCGTCGAAAATGACGAAAATTGACGCATGTTATGGTAATCCCTGTCTCCGTAACGTATCCTTGCTGTAGATTACAGCTACACACAAACGAAGATATCCAGATACAGGGTCCACTTGGTACGGGTAACCGAAAAGGTGGTTAAAAAATGAGGAAAAGTAAAGCGCTAAGCGAAGTCGTGTCAACACTCATACTACTCGTCGTAGCCGTACTACTAGCAGCCGTCGCAACATATTACGCAACCAACATCACAATGACCAGGACAGAGAACGAGCAGATAGCCCTCAGCAAGCCTCACATCTGGGTGAACAGCACCGGCGCAGTCGGCGCCTTTAAGCTGCAGAACCTGGGCGGGAAGGACATACTCATCGATAAGATCTCCGTAAGGGGAGTCGAGGAGGACTGGGCGAGCGTCTTCATCTGCCGCGTGCCGCCTGGCACAAGCGTAACTGATGACTTCACAGTCTGCAACTACACTGCGATGACAGGAAGCTGGTCTCACGGTGGCTACAGCTACTCGGCTGTCACGGGAGATGTTCCGCTGCAGAGTGGTTGTGAGCTGCTTGTGTACATTCAGGGTCCTGACAACATTCAGCTCAATGACATCGGCACCGCGACAAGCATGTCCGTCTACACGAACAACGCCAACTACATCACTGAAGTGAACGTGGAGTCGGCGACTACGCAGTAGGCTCAGGGGCGTAAGCTCCTTTGATTGCTGTGCTGGAGTGTGGCTGTGATGTCTCCTAGAAGGTCGAGGTTAGAGATACGGTTGAGCATACTGTCGGCCGTGCGGGACGGCGTGGACAAGCCGACCCGCATAATGTATGCCGCGAACCTGTCTTGGAAGCCGACTCAGAGGGTGCTAGGCCAGTTGCTAGAGCAGAGGCTCATCTCCGAAGAGTCGGGGGACGGGAGCGGGCGTTCAAGGCGGAGGTATGTGATCACCGACAAAGGCGTTGCCGTGCTGAAATACTTTGACGAGGCGAGGAAGTTACTGCCAATCGAGGATGTCTATTCGCAGGCATAAATTTCCCTTTTTTGTTTTCTTTTTAATTCTTCAGCTCTAGCAGTAGTCATTAGGCTCTAGACATATAGAAAAAAAGGACAGAGTACAATGAGCCATACAGATATCACCTCTACGCTCTAAACCGTTATATCGACTTCAACCTATGCTGAATCATGGCAACAAGGACAGCTTGTGAAGCGTTGCTGTCTCAGTTCCAGAGCAGCTGGAACATGCTCCATCAGGCGATTGAAAATGTACCGAAAAGATACTGGAACAGGACCTACAAAGGCTGGACCTTCTCAGACACCGTCTATCACATCATAACCACTCAGGAGTTCTACTTCAGAGACACCCCGGAGGGAATGGGATGGGGAAGATTGTACGGGGATCCCGAGTACGAGGCCGACGACCCCGAAAAGTACTATCCGAGCAAGGCGGTCCTCCTCGAATATTTGGGAAGGCTTGAGTCTGAGATAAGCGAATTCTTTGGGACCAAGAACGATAGTGACTTGGAGATGAACGACGGTTTCAAAGAGTGGCTGCCCAATGTACATGTGAAGCTTCTCTACTTGCTACGACACAACGCTCATCACATAGGCGAACTTGCACGAATGCTCAGAGAATGGGATGCGGAGAGAGTGAGCTGGGTCTAGACAGAGAGCTCATTGCATGTGTTTTATTTGCTCCGCCAATAGTTCAAAGTTTAAAACGGTGGAATACTTGTATAGGAGGGACAAAATATGAGCAGCGGCATGTGGGCGGAGAAGTATCGCCCCAAGACACTTGACGAGATGTGGAACCAGACGGAGATCGTCTCCAGGCTCAAGAGCTTCGTCAAGGACAGGAACCTCCCCCACCTCCTCTTCGTGGGCCCCGCCGGCACGGGTAAGACGACGGGCATCCTCGCATTGGCCCGGGACCTCTACGGCCCGGCGTACCAGAACTACACCCTAGAGCTCAACGCCAGCGACGAGAGGGGCATCAACGTCATCCGGGAGAAGGTGAAGAACTTCGCCCGCACCGCCGCCATCGCAAGCGAGGTCCAATTCAAGATACTCATCATGGACGAGGCCGACAGCCTCACCTCGGCCGCCCAGCACGCCCTCCGCCGCACTATGGAGATCTACACCCGTACATGCCGCTTCGTCCTCATCGGCAACTACTCGGAGAACATCATCGAGCCCATCCAGAGCCGCTGCAGCGTCTTCCGCTTCGGCCCCCTCGGCGAGGAGGACGCCAAGGGATGGATCAAGCATATCGCTGACAACGAGGGGCTCAACCTACTACCGGAGGGGCTTGAGGCCATCTACGAGGCCTCTACGGGCGACCTCAGGAAGGCCACCAACCTTCTCCAGGCTGCTGCCGCGACCCAGAGCGATGAGATCGACGACGTGACCATCTACAGCGTCCTGGGCAGGGTGAGCCCCGGCAAGGTCCGCGAGCTCATCAACCTGGGGCTCAAGGGGCAGTTCATGGAGGCCCGCGAGGTCCTCCGAGGCCTCCTCATAGACGAGGGTCTTGCCGCTGACGACATCATACGCTTGATCTACTCGGAGGTGCTCAGGCTCAGCATCCCTGAGAGGTACAAGGTCAGGCTCTCCGACACCATCGGTGAGATTGACTACCGCCTTACCCAGGGCGCGCGAGCCGAGATACAGCTGAGCGCCCTCGTAGCGAAGCTCGTTATCGTCGGGGAAGAGATAAACGGATGACCGCTGAGAACCAGCCTTGGACCTACCGGTTTAGGCCGAGCTGTCAGGCCGAGGTCGTGGGCAACGAGAGGGCGCTTAGCCAGCTCAGGACCTGGGTCAGGTCGTGGGAGAAAGGGATCCCAAAGGAGCGCGCCGCATTCCTCCACGGTCCCCCGGGTGTGGGGAAGACCTCCTGCGTGGTCGCCCTCGCCAATGACCTTGACATAGACCTTCTGGAGGTCAACGCCAGCGACTTCAGGACGAAAAAGCGTCTAGAGGAGCTCGTGGGGAGGGCCGCGTTCCAGACCGTCACGATCACGGGGAAGCGCCGTATGATCCTCTTCGACGAGCTGGAGGGGGTGAGTGGACAGCAGGACCGGGGGGGCATAACCTCCATCAGGGACATCATCAAGGAGACGAGGATACCCATCGTCCTCATCGCCACATCCCCTGGGGAGAAGTGGCAGGACAAGTTCAGGCCTCTCGTTGACCTTTCAACCCTCATCGAGTTCTCGCCCGTCCCCTTCGGGGCCATTGTGCGCAGGCTCAAGGAGTGCGCAGCGGACCTGAGCATCTCCGTGGACTTAAAGGTCCTAGAGCACCTCGCGGACAGGTCCCAAGGGGACCTCAGGTCCACACTCAACGACCTCGAGGCCATCTCCAGGGGCAAGGAGAGAGTCACCCTCCAGGACGTCAAGGGGCTGGGGGAGCGGGACAGGAAGGACTATACCCCTGACGCCCTCAACAAGATGTTCTCGGCGAAGAGCCTGAGAGAGGCCCGGAGGGTCATCTCCTCGACCCACATCGACTACGACACCCTCTTCGACTGGATCTACGAGAACCTCCCTGTGGTGCTTGACAGCCCCAGGGACCTCGTCAGAGGGATGGAGGCCCTCTCCAGGGCGGACATCCACCAGACCAGGGCGCAGAGGACCCAGAACTACCGCCTCCTCAAGTACATGTTCAACGAGATGACAGGAGGAGTCGCCCTCTCCAAGCTCTACTCGAGGGGGACCGGCCTCCTCAGCCAGGTCAGGGAGAAGACAGCGACCCTCGGATTCCCCCCGGGGGCCTTCACCGTGACGGAGACCAGGGAGGGCATCGAGGTCAAGCCCGTCAAGTACCTGGGGAACGAGTGGCGCAGGGTGAACAACGGCCTCAGGGAGGTCGGGGCCCAGTGGGTCAGGGGAGGCAACGCCTGGCTGATACCCTACTTCAGGCCCCCCCAGCTCGTCTGGAGGTACCGAAGGACGTATCAGAGCCGGAGAAGGAGGAACGAGATCGCCGCGAAGGTGGCCGAGAGGTGCCACATCTCCTCGAAGAAGGCGGTGGCCGAGGTCATCCCCCTCATCAAGGTCATGGTCGACGAGGACCCCGGGATGGCCGACGAGATCACGGGCTGGCTGGATCTGGACGACAAGCAGTCCAAGTGGCTGAAGAACTGAGGGTCTACTCCTCTTTCCTCTTGAGGCTGAAGTAGATCTCGTCGTACTCCTTCTTGAGGGCCTCAAGCTGGCTCCCCATCTCGGCGTAGAGCTCCTCAAGCTTCCCATGCGAGGCCTGGGCCCCCTTCAGCAAGTCCCCCAGGGGACCCATCTTGTCCTGGGTCACTGGAGGGGCATCCGTTGCTTGGTTCTCCTTCAGGGTGAGTATCTCGTTTATCACCTCAGAGGGGCTCTCCCCCGTCTCACGGCAGAGGCTGATGAAGTCGGAGATCTTGACGAGGGCCTGCCTCAGCTCGTCTATGGAGACCTGGCTCCTGTGCTCGTCGTCTGCGTCCATCTTCAGTGCCTCCTGGAAGACATCGAGGCGCTCGTGGATGCCTGTGACGTGCCTCTGGTAGGTGGGTACGCTCTCGGGCTTCAGGATGAAGAGGTACTCCTTGAGCTCGTCGATGAGGGCGGAGACGAGGGAGACCCGCTCGTTGGTCTTCTCCCAGAGCTCCTCGGGGGAGAGCCTTTCCACGAAGGTTCCGGTCGTGATGTCGATGGCGATCTCCCTGACGACCTCCTCGAGCTCGTCTATCCTATTCCCGAAGCGATGAATCATCTCACACCAATTCACTAGAAACGACCTCCTCGTTTAAAGGGATTTCCTGCTACGAGTAGGAATCGCCGTAGCAGATCTCGCGCCTGTATTTAAATCGCGTCTGTTAGGTCGACTCTCGCTACCGGTACTTATTGTTCCTACGTCTCCTACCCACGAAAAACGGATGGATGATCGTGAGGGGGAGGAGCAGCCACGTCAGTCTCTCGGGGACGACCATCCCCGGCAGGTCCATGTAGGAGTGTCGGGACTCTAAGTCATACTCCAGAATGTAGTCGAGGCAGTACCCGTCGTAGATGGAGATGCGGAGGCGGATTGTGTGCCCGGCGTCGAATATGTGCTCGGATATGCTGCCCCCGGTGTAAGTGAACTTCCTGGCTTTGCCCTTGAGGGTTATGCTGAAGACATCGGTATTCACCTCCGTCGAGACTCCGTACTCGTCGACGTCGAAGATAGTGAAGTTGACATACGTCTTGTATGTGGTTTTCCCGGAGGGGAACGATCCTAAGTGAAGCCAGACGACGTACACCACTGAGCCCTGGATGCTGTAGCCCTCCTCCAGAGGCCCATAGAGGTAGAAGTCCCACATATCAACCCAGCCAGGCCAGAAGCCCCCAGAGTACGTGTCTACGCGGGCAGAGATGTCGAGGTCCGTGTACTCCGGGAGGGTCAATATCCAGGTCGTGGAGACGTCGTTCACAGTCACCGGGGCGTCCAGGCCCTCGAAGCTGAGGATGGTCTGTTCCCCGCCTCCCTCAGCTCTGACGGAGAGGATGGCCACGCCCCCCAGGGCAGTCATAGCGAGGATCATGGCCATCATGGATATGCCTATGCCCCGCTTCCCGAGGATGAAGTCGGGTAGGAGGCTCCTCAACTTGAGGCCTCTTAGCCATTCTCCCAGTGACTTCTCTGGAGCCCTCTTGGGTTCGAGGATGAAGGTGTTTGCGATGATCCAGAATGCCACCAGCCAAGCGAGGGTGAGGACGAGGCTGAAGTTGTCATGGAAGGCAATGGCGGGGCCGTACCCCATCTTCAGCAGCAGGAGGGCGGATGTCACAATACGGAGGAGGTTGACCACCAATACGCCCTGGAAGCCAATGACCGTACACTTCAGTTTACTGCCTCTAGAGTGGCTCCCTTGGAGGATCGTTACGAGGGTGAAGGCGAGGAGGACGAAGCTCTGCCATCCGACGCAGTTCCAGCTGAGGTTGAGCTCATAGGGCAGAGTCTCGGTGAATACGAATAGGGAGCCTCCACTGAACGATGTCTTGACACCGAAGACGTTGAGTAGGATGGAGGCGACCATCCTTGTCATGGATGGGACCACAAACCTCTCGATGAGAGAATATACGCCCGTCCTCAGGGCGATGTTCGTCATCAGCTCGTTGGCCGTCTGGCTCGGCGCAGGCTTCGGCCTCACCGACAGCGGAGTCCTGGACGAGCTCGAAGGCAACGTCGTCATGGTAACCGTCCCCGCAGAGGAATACCTAGAGATCGACTACAGGAACAACCTCAAGGAGAAGGGCGAACTGGAATTCCTGGGCGGAAAACAGGAGTTCATCCACGTCGGAGAGCTCGCAGACATCGACATCAGCATCGGCACCCACTCCGGCACAGACCTCGAGGACAAACTCCGAGTGGGAGGATCCAACAACGGATTCATCGGCAAGCTCGTCCGCTACATAGGCCTGGAAGCCCACGCAGGAGGAGCACCCGACAAGGGCATCAACGCCCTCAACGCCGCCATGCTGGGCATCATGGGCATCCACGCCCAGAGGGAGACATTCAAAGAAGAGGACACCATCCGCGTCCACCCCATCATCACCAAGGGCGGCGAGATCGTCAACAACGTCCCCGCCGACGTCCGGATCGAATCCTACGTCAGAGGCAAAACCGTGGACGCCATCATAGACGCCAACAAGAAGGTCAACCGCGCCCTAAAAGCCGGAGCCATGGCCGTAGGCGCCGAGGTAGAGATCAACGACCTCCCAGGCTACATGCCCTACACCCACCACCCCGAACTCGACAACATCCTCAGAAAGAACTGCGCAGCCGTCGTCGGCGAGGACAAAGTCGAGGAAGGCGAGCACAGCACCGGCTCCACCGACATGGGAGACATCTCCTGCATCATGCCCACCAGCAGCATCGGCATGGGAGGAGTCACAGGCCAAGGCCACGGTCGCACCTACCAGATCGTAGACAAGGAGCTGGAGTACGTCACCCCCGCCAAGGTCCTAGCCCTCGCCTGCATAGAC
>JAUWDP010000067.1 GCA_030608725.1 Candidatus Bathyarchaeota archaeon | reverse complement strand
CAACTACGAGGGGTGTAAGACACTCAAGGAATCCGACGACCTGAAAGAAGCTTGCGAATAGGGACATCCGAACAGGCTGCTGGGTTTTTTAAACGTCTGGACACCCTGAAGATGAATGGGCTCATCAGAGGGGAACGGGGGATTAACCAGAAAGGTGGCCCTCCTCAGCCTGGCGATTTTCCTCGCTGACGCCAGCACCAGCACGGTGATGCCCATATTCCCCGGCTTCGCCCAGGGGATCGGGGCGAGCCTCAGCGTGCTTGGCTCCTACGGCTCCGTCGCGGCCATCGCCATGCTGCTTCTATCACTGCCTTTCGGTAGGCTCTCCGACAGGCTTGGAAGGAAGAGGATGATGACCCCGGGCCTCGCAATCTTCATCGTCGTCCCCCTCTCATACATGCTGGCTTCGTCGCCCATCCACCTCTACCCAATCAGGATCCTGCTGGGGCTGGGGATCGGGCTGGTCTTCGGTAACGGGTTCCTCCTCATGACCGAGGTCGCCGAGCCCGGGTTCAGGAGCACCGCCCAGGGGATGTACATGACCTCCATGGGGCTCGGCTTCACCGTGGGCCCCCTCCTGGGGGGTTTCACCACGAAGATCTACGGACCCGACGTGAGCTTCCTGCTGAGCAGCGGCTTCGCCGTCCTGAGCATCGTCATGCTCCAGTTCGTGGAGGAGAAGGATAAGAGGGAGGCTAGGGAGAGGGTTCAGAGGCTCAGCATCTCATCGATCATCAGGGATCCTCGGGTCCTGGCCGCGGGGTTCGCCAACTACCTCAACTCCCTCATGTTCAGCGCCCTGACCCTGTTCTTCCCCGTCTACGGGGCGAGCATCGGGCTCGACGAGGCTGAGGTGGGCATCGGTTTCACGGCTAGGGGGCTGGCGAGCACGGCTGTGAGGCTTCCCGTCGGCTCGCTGACGAAGCGCTTCAGGGTTCTTTACCTCATGGTCTTCGGGCTACTGATGTCGGCTGTCACGATCTTCAGCGTCAGCCAGTCCACGAGTTTGATACTCGTGAGCCTCCTCCTGGGCATCCAGGGGATCGCCTACGGCATCTACCTGACCTCGGGTAACGTCTACGTTGCTGAGAGCTCTGGAGAGGAGAATAGAGGCACGGCTATGGCCGTGTACTCCATGTTCGGGAACGTGAGCAGGATCATCAACCCGATGATACTGGGACTGATCGCGGAGACCATCGGACCCAGAGGAGCGCTGCAGTTCTCAACTGGGATGACGTTGGTGGGTCTAATCCTTGTCGTCTATATGGCCCGCAGAGGCAGTGAAGACGAGAGACCGCCAGAATGAAAGGAAATGCACGTTCGTTTCAATCTACTAAGGCGCGGGGCGGTACCCATGAGGTTTTTTTAATGTCCTCGATCATAGGTGGTTTGGTTGATTCTGTATGTCAGGCTTTCACGGAGCCAAGTACTGCTGGATGAACGGCGAGGTAACGGAGACCAAGGACGCCCTGGTCTCAGCTATGGAGCCCCTCCACTACGGGATATTCGAGGGGATAAGGGCCTACGTCGAGGGGGACATTCTCGGCGAGGGGGACCTCAACATATTCAGGTGGCAGCCCCACGTCGACCGCCTCAGGAGGAGCGCCGTGGTCTGCGGCCTCGGGGTGCCCTACACCGACGAGGAGCTCCTGGAGGCGACCCGGGAGATCATCAAGCTCAACGGATACCGGAAGACGACCTACATCATGCCCCGCATCTGGCCCAAGGCCGAGGCCGTCAGGAGACGGGGCCTGTCCGACGACTGGCACGTCGTCATCCCGGTCTGGGAGATGCCCACGAGGCTCGAGGAGGAGGCCTTCACCAGGGAGAGAAGGTACATGATCAGCAGCTGGAGGCGGCTCTCCCCCGACGCGCTCCCGACCCAGGCCAAGGCGTGGGCCAACTACGCCAACTCCGGGCTAGCGGGGAGGGAGGCGGCGAGGCTCGGCTTCGACGACGCCATCTTCCTTGACAGCCGGGGCTTCGTCAGTGAGGCCACAGGGGCCTGCCTCATGACAGTGCGCAACGGGAAGGTGATCACCCCTCCCGTGACTGCCTCGATCCTGGAGTCGGTCACCCGGGACGCCTTCCTCGAGTTCATCCCGGAGGACCTGGGGATCCCCGTCGAGGTCAAGGACATCACGCGAGTAGAGCTCTACGCCTCGGATGAGGCCTTCGCCTGTGGCACCGGGGGGGAGGTCACGCCGATAACCAGCGTCGACGACATCAGGTTCGGGGACGAGTACCCCGGCCCCATAACCGACGAGATAGCGAAGCACTTCATGAAGGTCCTCGCCGGGAACGTGGAGGAGCGCCGGGGCTGGCTCACTCCCGTTTAGGAGGATAGGGAGGGGGAAACGTTGCCCGAGTTAGATGAGCGGAGCTTCGCCTTGGGGAAGCAGGTCGGGGAGATCAGGGCCTGGTGCGAGGCAGCTAGGAGCGGCGCGAAGGATATGTCCCTCAGCGCGCCCTTCAGGCCCGAGGACTATGAGGGCATCATACCCCACATGGAGGAGCAGGCGGGGCGCAACGAGGTCAAGTTCCTCCTGGAGAGGAGTCTCATGGGCACCGATCTATTCGGGGAGATGGACCTGTCCGGGATATGGGTCTTCATCATCTACGCCGAGGATGAGATGCTGGAGAGTTACCTTGCCCTCAAGGCTGAGAAGGAGAGGCTCGAGTCGGAGGGGGAGTACGTGAGGGACGCCAGGAGGAGTATTGCCGAGGGCATGGGCAGGCTCCTCGGCTACAGTGAGGCCCACATCAACAGGCGCCTGATGACGGTCTACGGGGAGTAGCCCCTCACAGCTTCTTCAATATCTGCTTCTGGTACTCGACGAAGGAGTCGATCTCCTCCTCGGTGTTATAGATGTGGGGGCTGACCCTGATGCCGCCGTATCCCCCCTGGTACTTGACCGTGAGCCCCCCGATGGGCTCATGGGGTCTCTCCCTCATCGCCCTCACCGAGGCCTGATCCCCCTCGTAGCTCCCCGTGGAGTACATGATCAGCCCGTGCCTCTGGGTGTTGAGCGTCCCCTCCTCGGGCTCATCCGGGGTCTTCACGTCGCAGCCTATCTCCCTGAGCCCCTCCATGAGGTATCCCCCGAGGCCGTAGACCCGTTCCTCGATCGCCTCCTTTCCGAGGCCGTTGAGCCAACTGAGGGCCGCATGCCAGCCCCAGAGCTGGTCCGTGGCGGTTGTCCCGGGCTCGAACCTCTGGGCGTTCCCCGGGAAGGAGGCGGGGTAGCTCTCAATTGGGTCGTGGTCCTGGGCTCCGAAGGGGAACCTGTCCATCCCTGTCACCCCTGGCCCCCTGTACACGTTGATGTATGACCAGAAGGCGGGCTCAAGCCTCTCGCAGAGCTCCCTCCTGACGTATAGGATCCCCGCTTCGGGGGGTCCGCACTGCCACTTATAGCTCCCGGAGATCAGGAAGTCAATGCCGTCACGCTTAACATCGATCACCTTCGCCCCCAGGGTCTGGATGGCGTCATCGACAACGAGGGCACCCGCCTCATGAGCGATCTCGCAGACTGCCTCGACGTCGTAAGTGAAGCCACTGCCGACGCTCGTCCTGTTTATGCAGACGAGCTTCGTGTCCTCATCCACGGCGGCCTCCATGTCCTCCCGCATGATCCGTCCGTTGACGTTTCCCACCTTCCTGAGCTCGACCCCCATCCTCCGGAGCGCCTGCATTGTGTGCCCCGTGGAGGGGTAGGCCTGGTCGGTGAGGACGACGTTGTCCCCCTTAGTCCAGGGGTTGTTGTGGCCTATGATGTCCCGCACCATGTTTAGGCCCTGGACGACCCTGGAGACGAAGCAGATGTCGTCGGCGTCAGCGTTGATGAGCCTCGCGGCCTCCTCCCTGCAGTGGACCGCCTTCTCCGAGAACCAGGCGTGGCCCGTCCCCTCCAGGTTGCTCCCGTGTCTCCTCCGGTTCCAGCATTCCATCACAGCGTCGTAGACGACGAGGCTGAAGGGGGCTGAGCCAGCGGCGCCCAGGTAGATCATCTCATCGATGTGGGGGAAGACCCCCCTGATCTCGTCGAGCTTGCTCTCAAGGCTCAACAGTTTCACCACATGAGATACTGCGTTTTCCCCTTATATCGTCGCGCCGTCGAATCCTGCAGTTTTATAACGCTCGACGGGCATCATCGAATAGGTGTCAGATGTTTCCCGAGCTGACTGTGATTATCGTCGAGGAGGAGACCACCCTCCGGGAGCTCGTGGAAGGCCTTGGGAGGAACTACCTCTACGCCTTCGACAAGGGCGTCATCGGGGTCACCGTCAACGGGAAGCGGCTCTGGCCCTCGGCAGTTCTCAAAGAGGGGGATAAGGTGGTCATCTACCCCATCATCACGGGGGGCTGACCCGCCCTAGTCCTGGACTATGCCGGGGAAGAAGAAGTCCAGGGCGTCTGGGATCGCCTTCAGCGGGAGGTTCGAGTGATCAGCGTCCTCGTAGCGCTTGTAGTTCCAAGCGAAGTCCTCGCGAGGGTTCCCCTTGAGGACCCCCACGAGCTTCACGATGCGTTCCTCTATCTCCGTCCTGGCGATGGGCTCGTGGGCCACGTAGAGCAACTTCGACTCGGGGGGTCCCTCCTTCAGGTGGGCCTCGACCTTGGATATGAGGGCGTCGTCGTCCTCCCCGAACCAGGGGCTGCATGCTATGTATGCCCTGAAGAGCTCGGGCTTGGCCACCACGGCGTGGACGGTGAAGAGTCCTCCCAGGGAGTGGCCGATGAGGGTCCTGTAGTCCCTCGTCGGGTACTTCTTCTCCACCACGGGGAACAGTTCCTCTGAGAGGAATGCGAGGAACTTGTCGGCGCCTCCCCCTGAGGGCTCTCCTCCCCGCCATCCCACCCTCACTGTGGGGGTGAAGTCCCGCATCCTGTCCGTGCTCACGATGCTCACTACTATCATGGGGGGTATCCTGGCTCTCCCCGAGTAGTGCTGCACGAAGCTGGACACCACGTTGTGTAGGCTGTGGCCGTCAAGCAGGTATATGACGGGGTAGATCTCTCCCGACTCCTCGTAGCCCGGGGGCAGGTAGACGTAGATCTCCCTTTCCTCGCCCAGTATCTTGGAGTCGATGATGAATGAGTCTCCTTTCAATGGATCCATGACGATACGATCCTCCTGGAGACATTTGGGCTCTATGAGTATAAGACAGATCTCATCGCCTTGATTGTAGGTATATTCCTTATCGCCAACCATCCACCAACCAGGGACTTTATAGCCCAATAGAGGCCTGGAGTAAAACATAGGTAGTTTAGTTTTCAGGGTATTGCAAACGTAGACCTACAACAGTTCTATCGGGTTGCGCGCGCGTGATGATGGCAACTTCAGATCAGAAAAAACCTCGCGCGAACTTAAAACCCAAGTGGGTATTCAAAGGAATACATACTGCTTTCGACTGTTTTAAATGCAGTAAAATTATCGAATACAAGTTGAAAGAAGACAAAGTAATGATCTTGTGCATAGAACCATGCTAATTTAATGCCGACCTGTGTGTGACACAGCGCGCGCTGGGCTGGACGAGTCGCGCGCGCGCTGCATGCGTTGTTTGTACTGTCCTTTGTTCATACTTCTTATAATGATTGTATTCCCTTGTCTCAACCGGAGTCTAGGGCGGAATCTTTTCACGTATTCGATAGCATCATCGGTGAACCCTCCCAGAGAGCTGAGTTCCTTAACGCCCTTTTTTGCCTCTATTATAACCTCTTCCTTCGTCCATTCGAGATTTGGGCAGCGGTACCCCAATATTCGGGGTTTTAGGCAGTATTTACTAGTTTTCGGTTTGAAACAGTATAACCTTCTCTCGAAGGAATTCAGCCTACACTTGCCAATCTTCATAGTTTCTGTTCTAGGAGAACGTCATTTCATTAATAACCGGTTTATGGGGGTAAGAAATATTTACGAAAACAAGATCCTAAATACGGATTGTACTTACGCGTGCGTACGTAACGCGCTCAGTGTTTCTAAATCGTTTGTGTGAGTGTGTATTTTGTAATAATTTGCACATACATAATTACTTAAAATTTATCCAAAATATCCAAACCTATGTGTCAGCGAGTTTTTTACTGGGCAAATATAGACACTCCCACAGAGACGTTTACTGTTCATAGATCTGATTGTTACTATAAGCCGAGAACAACACAAAATAAGGGAGTAAATAAGATAGAAAGGTCTGGAGGTTAGATGTCCTTCAAAGACATTCATGCAGCTACAGAATATTATAACGAGGAATACAGTACCTTTTCTTATAATTTATGTAAATTCTGTAAACCCTAGTGTGCGCGCGCAAATCTTAGACGGATTCTTACTCCATATTTATTATATACAAAAAGATTGCCGTATTTTTGCATGCAAATATTAGATAA
>JAUWDP010000025.1 GCA_030608725.1 Candidatus Bathyarchaeota archaeon | reverse complement strand
CGTGAGTCTTGGGGGAGCCGTTCTTCGTGCCGCTGACCCGGACCCTCTGGACCGTGAGGTCCCTCTCGCCCTCCTTGAGCTCCACGTAGGGGTAGATGATGTCACTGAAGACGTCGAAGGGCACGATCTCCTGCCCCTTGTGTGAGATGGGCTCCCTGCTCAGGAGACCGCAGCTGGCGAGGAAGTTGATCTTCTCGCAGTAACCGGCGTATCTCACGGTGCTCTCCGTGCAGCGTCTCACCTGGTCGAACTTGTCGACCCCGTGCAACGTCTCCGGGGACCCCTCGTAGTATGCCTCCATGGGGTGGTCGACTCCCTCGAACTCGATGGGTCCGCTCAGGGCATACCTGTCCACCTCCACCTCGCCTCCGTCCATGATAACATTCAGCTTCCCGGGCCAGAGAGGGAGCTGTTTCCCGCCGAAGACTATCTTGTAGTCTAGAGGGAGCTTGGGGTCGACTGGGAGCCCGCCACACCATATATCGACGGTATCCACAGTATCGAGGAGGTCCATTCCATACGCGGAGAGCATCTCCGCGAGGCCCGGCTCGACTCCGCAGCCAGGGATGATTGTGACACTCGCCTCCTTCGCCGCCGCATCCAAGCTCGACGTATCGGACCCTCCTAGTCCGCCTGGCCCCGCTAGGTCGACGACGTCGACGCCCGCCTCGATCGCTCCCCACCACGCGTTCTCGATGAGCCGAAGGGGCTCGAACATCGGGAGGGCCACTGCAGCTACGTCGAAACCCTTCAGGGCTTTGACCAACCCGGCACGGTCCAAAACGCTCTGCTTGAGGACCCTCAGTTTCGAGGGGTTTCCAAGGCTTTCCGATACTTCTAAGAGCCTTCTCTCGTCGATGTCAATGAGGAGGACCTCTGTCACATTGTCGCTGTCGACACAGTCCTTGGCCAGCGTCGGCCCCATGAGGCCCGCACCGATTACTGCCACTTTCATAAGAACATCGTGTGTAATTGAGTTGTGCATGCCACATAAAATTATTGATTACGTTGCGCGCGCAAACGTACCACTCCAAACAGACGTATACACACCATCATCGATTGAAACCAACAGATCGTAGTCATCGTTTAGATAGAATTCCGTCTTACTATGAGAACCCTGTCCCGAATGGTACGAGGGTCGGATAGTTATTCCCTGGTTACCGCGTAATCGTTCAGGGCTGCGCGCGCGCCCTCAAGGTGTACGTGTAGCTCTGCCTTAGGCAATTCCTCGATGAATACACGCATATCGTCTGGAACCGAGGACATTTCCATGAATTAATCCGCAACTCAATATTTGAGAACTTTGATTATCTTGCACTAACGCACCATGGGTCTTCCTCAGCGGGTCCCATGTGGACTGAGCCCGCGAGATGATAAACTCTTCAGGTTCGGCTTCCTTAAAGGCCTCGGAGAGCATATCGATGTCCAGTATGTCCTGACCCTCTATTATATCATAACCCCAGACCTTGTGGCCCCCCTTCTTCAACTCAGCTACGAGGTGTGAACAGACGAAGCCTGAGGAGCCCCCTGTTAAGCTCGTCCTAGATGTGGCCCTCCTCTATGCGTGCGCAGTTGGTGACGCCCTTCATTGACTCCGGCTTCCTGACCCCGAAATGCTCGTCGTCCTCCCACCAGATCTGGTAGAGGGGGTCGGCGCCGTGTTCCTCTAGGAGGGGCTGCTTCCTGATCGATGGAACGTTCTTAACGTACATCTCGATAGCGTAAACGCGCGGGGATATTAATAACGCTCAAAGGAAGCCCGCTGGGTCCCTAGAACAGGTAGTGGAAGATCAGGTCGACCCTTCCGTGGAGGATGAGGCGCTTACCGGAGAACCTCATGACCTCCCTGATCCTGGAACGGTACCCATCCGCGTAGCAGTGGATCTCGCAGTTCTTACACGTGGGTTTGGGGTCCTGAGGACAGTAGGCTCTCCGTGCCACGGAGTAGCTCAGGAGGTCGGAGCACTCGGCGCACAGCTTGGGAGGCTCTATGCCCAGGTCTACCTCGACGTTCCCACTGTGGGCCCACTGTTTTTTCGGGGCCTCCTTATGCTGGCGGCTGCAGTAGATCTTGATGAACTCGGCGAGTATCCTGTTGTCCTTATCGACTGTGCTCAAATCTGGAGCCCCCCACGATTGACTAATGAGTCAGAGATATGGCACATGTTAAACATTAGCATCATCCATAACCAGTTTCTTAGGAATGAGCCTAAGGGTTAATGTAGTAAATATCTTATAGTGAACACAAATAGATCATTGGGTGTAGGAATGCCCCAGTATCGCCGGAGAGGCCGCGGTGAACCCTGGCACTGGTGCAAGAACTGTTCTGGTTACCCCAACAACCCCTCGGACGAGGTGCTGTGGACCGAGCCACAGTACGGCACGATGTGCGAAGAGTGCAAGGCTAAGGATGCGGATGGCACCTGCCAGGGCTGATCTTCCCTCTTTTTTTAACGCGGAGGTTAGCTGTTGACTGTACGAGAGAGCTGAGATGTTCAAAGTCACGCGCGCAACGTTCCTCAATCATCAGAGTGACAGAGAACACAAAGAAAGGGACGTGGAAATGAAGAAACGAGTATGGGGTGCAGCCTCTTACTCTATTGGTACAAGCATTCCATCAAAGGCAAACTGTAAATTTTCGACACGTTCCTCGTATTTCCGTCTCTCAGAATGCGAAAGCCCCGCCAACAGTTTCCCTTCAATCCACCTGTGACAGCTCAGATGCGTCAGGATGCATCTCTCGGCTCCCACCTGCCTCCAAAACTCTACAGCCTCGGGAAGTGAGAACTCGTTCCACTTCTGTTCACCTTCGTCTAACACCAGCTCGTCCACCGTCGCATCCAGTATCAAGAGATCTAAATCGCTGAGACGATCCATAGTCGACTTAGGTGGATGTGCCGTGTCAACGAGATAGGCGACCCTCTGGGAAGCCTCCACGATATAGCCGACGCTGTGGTCTGTGTGCTTTGTCTTCACGACCTCCCAGAAAGCATCGGGAAGCTCAATTACGTCTCCCGGTTCAACGGGATGTAGCTCTATTTGAGCTGCCATGTATCCAAGCTGCTGATTGAACACATCTACGATCTGACTCGGTAGATAGATGTCGATGGGTGGCCAGTGGTCTATCGATGCTGGTTCACCCAGTGCGGCGAGTCCCCAGACGTGGTCGAAATGCCAATGGGTGAGGAAGATCCTGTCGAGTTTCCTTATCGCCTCCCTCTCCAGCTGGGTCTCCATGTCGGGGCTGGCGTCGATGAGCACCGTCTCCTTCCCCAGCAGTGCTACGGACGCCCTTGTCCGGTGATGCCCGGGGTTTTTCCTTGCGGCTTCACATACCTCACACGTGCAGTGGAATGAAGGCAGCTGTAAGGCCGCACTAGTGCCTAGGAATACGAGTTCAAGGCCCATGAGTCCATCGTCTAGGATTAGGGTGAAGTTAAGAAAAGAGTATGGGGTAACAAGAGCCCACCGCCCTCCCAAACACAATCCATCAAAATAACAAAAGATACGAAAAAACCCACCTGATCGATTTCACACCCCATTCACCGGGGGAGACCGAAAACACCGCCCATGAGGGGGGAGGGGGGGGTCATCCATCAGCCTCTGAAGAGACCGCAGATCACCGAAAGGACCCCGAAAAACGCTCCTCCCTGATCCGGTTCATACCAAAAGGAGTACCTATTCACACCAAAACCCCTTCAACGGATCAGTGAACAACACACACCAAACACAACGGACCTCACACGGAAAAACCCCGCGGAACCCTTATCCCCTGCCAGCCACACGAATGGTGGGGTCGCCCGGATTCGAACCGGGGATCACGCGGACCCAAACCGCGTATCGTACCAAGCTTGACCACGACCCCAGCCAGAACACGTACGCAGCCAGCCCATATAAAACTGACTAACCGTACCTCTCACGGCTCCGCCTCAGCGCAGCCAGCACAGGCGGATCCTCCCCCGCCAATATCGCCAGCATCGCCCCCCCACCGGTGCTCACATGGCTCATCCTGCCATACACATCCATCATCGCCGCCATCCCCCCCAGATGACCACCACCAACCAACGTAAACCCACGACACTCCGCCATCGCCCGCAGCAACTCCTTCGTCCCGATATCGAAGCCGCGCCTCTCGAACATCCCCAGAGGCCCCTCCGCCACCACCGTCCCCGCCCGCTTCACCCGGTCGCAGAACCTCGCCAACGTGTTCAGTCCGATGTCGTAGATATTCCTCTCATCCGTGATGTAGTCCACACCGATCTCCACCCTCTCCCCCTTAACATCCAACGCCACATCAACGGGCATCTCTATCGCATCCCCATAGGCCTCCAGGAGCTCCCCAGCCTCATCCACCAGCCCACGCTCAACCTCATCCAGACCCCCAAGGATCTCCGGGCTGTTCAGCTTCGCCCTGTGGAACGTATCCCTGATCATCCCCCCGATCAAAATCCTGTCGGCGATCCCCTCCCCCAGCACCCTCCTCATCACGGGGATCCGGTCCTCCACCTTCGCCCCGCCCAACACGAAGACACAGGGCCTGGCCGGGTCGACCACCACCCTGTCCAATGCCTCCAGCTCGGCCTCCATGAGCCGCCCCGCCACCATCGGCACCACCTCCCCGAAGCCCACCAGACTCGGCTGACTCCTGTGACAGGCCGCGAAGGCGTCATTCACCACGAGGTCGAAATAGGGCCCCAGCGTCTCCACCAGCCTCGTCCCCGCCACCTCCTCGGGGGTTCCCTGCATATTCTCCTCCTCAAGCATGCGCAGATTATTAAGCACCAGAATCTGCCCGGGTACGAGCCCATCGATCATCGACTTGGCCTCATCCCCCACGATGTCATCCGTGTACCGCACCCTGTCGTTCAGGTACATCTGCAGGACACGGGCATGCAGCTCCAGGGACGAGAAGTCGTACTTCCCCGGACGACTCTGATGAGCCCCCAAGACGACCCTGGCCTCCCTAAGCTCACGGAGGGTCCTCAACGTCGCCACGATACGAGACGCATCCAGGATACGCTTAGAGGCCGGATCAAGGGGGACATTAACGTCGACACGCAGAAAAACAGTCTTCCCCTCGACCTCCACGTCATCAAGAGTAAGGAAATCGAAGACCAAGGCAGACCCCGCAATCCTCGGAGATTTCACGCCTGTCGATATAAAACTACTGGACAAAAGGCCCTGTCCCCAGATGAAAGAAGGGATAAGGAAAGAAAAAAGTCAGCCGAACCTCAGCGGGTCGAAGGGCTTCAGCATGGGGCTGGTCTCGCCGCTGGCGATGGTCTCCGCCAGGAGCCGGCCTACGGCAGGGACCATGGTGATCCCGTAGTCGTGGTACCCGCATGTGACGTAGAGTCCCTCGTCGAGTCTCCCCACGGCCGGCTTGTCGTCGGGGGTCCTGTCGCAGATCCCCGTCCACTGCCTGATGATGTTCAGGTTCCGGAGGACCGGCATGATGGGGACGATCTCGTCGGCGAAGCTGTTGAGGAACTCCGAGGTGGTCTCCACGAGGTCGTACCCCGGCTCCATCCAGTCGATGGTCCCCATTATCTCCCCCCTCATGGTCTGGGTGACCTGGAAGTGGGTGGAGAGCCGCTCCACGGTGGGCCCGAAGAAGGGCCGCACGGGCTCGGAGATGAGGACCTCCTTACGCATCGGCGTCATGGGTATCTTGAAGCCCAGCTGCTCGGTGAGGTCCGAGGAGCGCTCTGCGCAGGCCACCACCACGTTCTCAGCTTCGTACTCCCCCTTTTCTGCGGTGACCTTGAAGCCGTCGGAGGTCTTCTCTACCATTGTGACCTTGTTCTGCTTCTCTACGGTGCCCTTCATCTTGCGGATGTTCTCCACGTAGGCCCAGACTACCCCGAAGGGGTGGGCGTTGGCCTCGCTGGGTGAGTAGAATCCTGAGATGATGCTTTCGGGGTCCATGTAGGGCCATTTGCTGTGGATGTCTTCCGGTGTGAGTTGGACCTCGTCGAGGCCCAGAGATTTGAAGTGCTTGTGATAGTCGTTTAGCTCCTTGAGGTCCTCCTCGTCCTTGGCGACGATGAGGCACCCGCTCTTCTTGTAGAATGTGTTGATCCCCAACTCACTTGAGAAGTTGGCGTGGAGCTTTAGGCCCTCCTTGGCGAGCGTCACGAGGTCCTCGTTCCCGTTCCCCATCGCGTAGGGATTCCGGGCTTTGAGGACGCCGACGTTCCTGCCGGTGGATCCTGCGTTGAGGTAGTCCCCCTCGAGGACGTGAGCTTCACGGCCCCTCTTCATGAGGTTGTATGCGACGCTGAGGCCCATGGCCCCGCCGCCAATGACGATGGTCTTATATTTTGGCATTCTCATTCCTCCAGTATCTTGAAGGCCCGCACCTCGTACGAGAGCGCGGGGTCGTCCATCTCGACGGTGACCACCCAGCGGGGGTAGGCGTCTCCCTTCGCCTGATATGTGGGGTTCACTATCTTTCCCTCGCCGACATCCTTCCCCGACCTGTCCATTAGCTGGACGGTCATGCCGACCTTGGGTGCGGGGAGGAGCTCATATGGCATGGTGACGTAGCCCTTTCCGTCCTTGATCTGTTGGAGGAATATGGAGAGGCCTGGGCAGACGGCGACGCACAGGGTGCAGCCAGTGCACTTCTCCCAGTCGACTTTTCCGAGTGCGCATAGGTCTTCCTTCTCGATGGCGTCCAGCCTGCATACGAAGGCGCAGGGGTTGCACGGTATCTCCTCGACGCACTCGATGAGTGCTACTCGCTTCTCCTTCACCATCTCCTCTGGGGGTAGGACGCCGAGCTCCTCGAGCTCTTCTCTTCGGTGGTATCCCCTCTGAAGGGCGTTAAGTTCTTCCTTTGACATCTAGTTGAGCACCTCCTCTATGTTCTCCACGGTAATCTCCTCAATGGCGGCCTTTAGACGTGTGCTGAAGGGGGAGCCCCTATCCTCCACGAGGGCATGGGTGTACTCCTCGATCTTCGCCGTAACACCCTCGTCACCCCTTCCCAGAGCCTCCGTCACGTACAGGCCGGCTAGCCCCCCCTCGAGCACCGCCGTGGTGGCCTCCTCGATGCTCCCGCAGTCTCCTGCGATGTAGGCGTTCTCAGCGAAGCGGTATGTCTTGTCCCTTATGGGGACCACGCCTCCGAGGGTGCCGTTGTTGACCATCTTGGGGTTGAAGAGCTGCACGAGGTCGTACGCGGGGTTGAGTCCGACGCCGATGCAGATGAAGTCGCAGTCCACAGTGAACTGGCTGCCCTCTACCGGTGAGTAGTCGGAGTTGAGCTTTGTCATGATGGCGCCCTCCACCTCGTCCTTGCCGAGGGCTTTCACGATTGTGTGCCTCGTGACGATTGGGACGCCATGTCGCTGAATCTTCGCTGCGTGGACGAAGTAGCCCCTCACTCTCCTGAAGCTGGGGGCGTAGACTCCCACGACTTCGATCCCTGCCTGGATGAGGTGGAAGGCTACTATTAGAGCGACGTTCCCTGTTCCCAGGAGGATACCCCTGTTCCCTGGCTTGACGCCGAATACGTTGAGTAGGGTCTGGACTCCGCCTGCGCCGTAGACTCCTGGGATGTCGTTGTTCTCGAATACCAGGGTCTTCTCGTAGGCTCCTGTTGCGACGAGGTACTTCTTCGCTTTGACCTTGAGAGTGGCGTTTCCGGGGCGTTTCATGAGCATGACGTTCTCGTTGGGGTAGTAGCCGACGGCGCTCGTCTCTGTGAGGACCTTCACGTTGGGGAGCTCTGAGAGCTGGGCTATCATCTGCTCACCCAGCTTGAACCCTCGCTTTCCTGCCGCGTACTTGATGTCGCTGAAGAATGTGTGGGTCTGCTTGAGGAGCTGGCCGCCGAGGCGGTCCTTATCGTCGACGATTATGATGTTGACGCCCCTCTGGCCCGCCTCTATGGAAGCCTGCATTCCAGCTGGTCCGCCTCCTACGACGAGGAAGTCGGTCTCCAGGGTTCCCTCGTTCCCCATTGTTGTGGGGGCTGGTCCCGGCAGGTCTTTCTTGAATTTACCGAGGCCTGTGAGCTCCCTCATGACGGTCATTGCGGGCTTGTAGACGAAGCTGGGCTTGGTCATCAGCCTCATGTAGACTGCTGGTGGGAGCTTCATCAGGTTGAGGATGGGATTCAGGTAGTCGGCTGGGTACTTCTGGCGTTTTATCTGCGTGCCTTCCTTGCACATGACGACGCAGGTTCGGACGTTGGGGACGTCGTCGACCTCCATCATGCATGCCGAGCATCTTCCGATGGCGCAGAAGAAGCCTCTGGGCCTTCGGTACTTGATGCTCTTGCTGAACTCCCTGAGGCCGTTGGCGTAGAGGGCTGCTGCGACCGTTTCGCTCTCGAATGCCTTCATGGGCTTTCCGTCGAGGTAGATCGTGACCTCCTTGCCCCTGTCGAACTCGAGTATTGGGTGTTCGTATATTCTCCAGTCTACCATTGCATTCACGTCTCTAGGGGGTCTCCTTCCTGGTGACGAGGCTTCCGAGGGTCACGGGGTCTATCGGGGCTCTGATCCTCGTGGTCTGGCTGAGTCTCTCTCCTTTCTTCCGGCCGAGGATGTCCATGGTCAGGGAGAGGCAGGTCTTTCCCTGGCAGTGGCCCGTCGTCACGCCGGTGATCCTTTTGAGTGTCTCTAAGTCGTCGTAGCCGGCGTCGATGGCCGACTCTATGTCCGACTCCGTCACGTCGTGACAGCGACACACTATCTTCTTTGCCATTTCATCTTCTCCTCATTTTTTATAGGGTGTGTGTTGTCCCTTCGCTCTGGTTGGCCTGGGTTCCTTTGGGGGCTTTTAGGCCTACCAGATTTGTGATCACATCCCTTGCGAGAGGCTCTTTAAATATATATCCTTTCCTTTGTGAGGGCACCAGTATAAGTTGGGGGCGCGATAGTAATTGCGATATATATTTTCTCTCGACTTGTTCGGTCTAGATGACATTCTTTCATGATAAATAGGGGGTTTTGGCTATTTCGTGACTTCTATTATCTTCTCGAGGAGCGTCTCCGCTTCTTCCTTTGTGTTGTAGAAGTGGGGTGCTATCCTGACTCCGCCCACCCTTGAGCTGACGTGGATGTCGTGCTTCTGGAGCTCCTTGACGGTCTCCCCGGGGTCGGGTACCTTGACGTTGAGGTAGATCCGCTGGGCTTCGTCGGCGGGGGTCTGGAGCTCGTATCCCGCCTCCAGGAGGCCGTCCACGAGGACCGTGTCCACCTTCTTGATCTGGTTCTCGACGTTCTTCATGCCGTGGTCGAGGAGGACCCTCATGGAGTTCTCGACGGCGACGTAGGAGGTCTCCATCCTGTTGTAGGTCTCGTACTTGCCTATGCCTTCCTTCCATTCGAGGTCGTACTGGGCGTAACCGTCGGCTGAGTCCTCGATCTGGTTCCTCGCGGCTGTGCTGCCGCTGACGTAGAGGGGTTTGTATCTGTCGAGGTGTTCCTCGTTGATGTAGAGGAATCCTGCGCTGATGGCGAATACGCCGCCCATGAGCCATTTGTATGTGCTTGTGGCTGCGAAGTCGACGCCTTGTTCGTCGATGTTCCAGTCGAGGGCGCCGAATGACTGGGTTGTGTCGATGACGAGGTGGGCTCCGTGGTCGTGGGCTATCCGGGAGATTGTCTTGACGTCGAATAGGAGGCCGTTGAACCAGGCTGGGTTGTCGATGTAGACGATGGCGGTGTCGTCGTCGATGGCTTTCTCGAACTGGTCCGTGGTGACGATGCCGTCCTTGCCTTTTATGAATCTGGTTTCTGCTCCTCTTCTTTTCTGGGCGTTGACGACGATGAATCCCATGCCGAACTCGAGGTCGGTTGTGACGATGTTCTGGCCGGGTTTGATGGGGATCATGTTCATGGCTGTGTTGATTCCTGTGGTGCAGTTGGGTACGAATGCGA
>JAUWDP010000005.1 GCA_030608725.1 Candidatus Bathyarchaeota archaeon | reverse complement strand
TCTTGAGGGTCCAATCCAGCATAACTTCATTTGCCAGGGGAAAAAGCATCTTCGGGCGGGTGCAGCTCAACGGCCTAAGCCTCGTGCCGAACCCCCCCGCAAGAACGAGGGCCTTCAAATCATTCACCGTCTGTAGAACACCATGTGAAATGGCTTAAGAAACTTTTGAATTTACCGCGTCACTCTATGAGGTAGCTCAGTTTCTTATCGAGGGCTTCGGTCTCAAACGTCTCATACCGCTCCAGAGAGCCCAGATCGTACCAGAAAGCTTCGCTGATGTAAGGCAGAACCGGTATACCTTTCTCGATCAGGTATGGAATTATGTCCCCCATTATGTCAAAAGACTCCGAGGGGTCCATCTCGTGAAGACCATTCAACTCCTCCAACACTGAACCGCTGAAAACCAGCATACCAACGCTCACAGGAAGCTCAAGCTCAGGTTTCTCGATGAATTTAGAGACGAAGCCATCAACGATCTCCGCTGTACCGACTCGGATCTTGAATCCATTCGAAAGGGCCATAGTGGCTCCCGCATTTGCTTGAATATGTTTTTTTACCATTTCCCGTAGATCGAAGTCTGACAAAATATCTCCATAGTAGACTACGAGGTCGTCGTCTCTGGTCAAGACTCCCTCCCTGTAGGCGTTTACTAGGGCGTTGGCGCTTCCGGGGAAATCGGGATCATCCAGGACGTATTCAATGTGTACTCCAAACCTGCTGCCGTCGTTGAAGTAATTCCTAATCTGCTGGTGCTTGTATCCCACCAATAGAACGATATCATTTATCCCGTGATGAGCAAACAGTCGAATAATGTACTCCAGAACGGGCTTCTGCTCTTCGCCCACCGGGATCATGCACTTCTGGAAGTAGTATGTGAGGGGACGGAACCGTGTCCCCTGGCCTCCTGCAAGTATAACCCCCTTTTGTCTACGCTCTCCCAATTTATTCCACCTTAACGATTAACATTACCAACCCAATAAATGAGACGATCATCGCAATCGGTGTGAACACCCTTGGGCTGATGATGTCCACACCAGCTCCTAACGAGAAATAGGTAAGCATGAAACCTATGGCGAGGAGGATAACCCCAAACAAGTTGATGGTTATTCTTGAGAAATTTAATCCGTTCCCCTCAGACATGAATATCACTGCACTTCTACGATAGCCTAATATAAAATAGAGATGTTTTAGACTGACTCAAGCTTAGCCGGTAGGTACTCATCTACTATGTAGGTTAAGCCGTAGCGGCTGAATGCCTCCAGTTCGGCCTTCTTCCCTATCTTCATGAATATATCGATCTCCCTCTGCCATATCTCGCCTGTGTAGCGGGGATCTGTCTTAAGCTCCCGGAGCCGCTTGGAGTCATGCTCAGTGAGATTCTCTGTTGGCAGTTTATAGTCGACGATGTCTGTTCCCCACACCCCTATCCACTTTGCCTCCGGCGTCGCCAGATCCCTCAGGTGGGCGGCGTTGGCTGAGCCTGAGATGATGACCATAGCTATGTGGATGCCCCAGGGGTCGCCGTCCGTGAAGATGTATACGGGTAGGCCCCATTGCTGGTTCAGCCTGCGGATGATCTTGCGCGTCGATCTGGGTGACTGCCCTGCAGTGTGGACGAGGAGGGCGTTGAACCTCTCATGTGCCTTCTCCTCTATTAGCCTGTTGAACATGGCGCCCTTCTCGATTACCAGAACCTTATCCGCTGAGGTCTCAACGAACTCCGAGCTAGTAACAGCCGGTCCAACCATGACACCGTCCGGGTGGTCCGTGAGGTTCATCCTCCGACCTTCGTAACCTGGGACGGTGTACTCGATTGTTAGGTCGCCGAATATGGCGCTGCGCTCCTCAGGGAAGATTCCGAAGTCCTCTCGGGGTCTGTTCAGGGCTACCTCGAGGTCGGTGATGATGTTGTCTGATTCCGGCTGACCGCTGAACTCTATATCCTGCTGGCCCCTAGCGGAGTAGTAGACCTCCCTGAGAGTGCTCGTCTTCCTCATGCTCACCAGTTCCCTGGCGAACCACGCGGTCCAGACCATCTGCGTGAAGGGCCGGATGTGCCTGATGTTCCGTGCGTGCCTCCTGGTCGTGCGTGAGCCAAGGATGTACTGTCGAAGCTCAGGGTCATATATGATGTTGTCAGTGGACCTACTCTGCATCATGATCCAAGGGAACTCCCTGTTCTGAATCTGCTCATAAATGAGGTTGCCTAGCTGTTTCAGGCTGGCCTCCGTTATTTCCCTCCGCTTATCGGCGTCCTTATGCGGCGTCTCCGACAATTGTGGGCACCTCCTTTATTTTCTCCTCGACATCGGGAATTGCCGTGCTTACCGCTCTTAAAAGCGGTTCTATATCCGGATAATCCTCCTTATCCGAGAGTTTTGTTGAGAACTCCGCTATCTTTGGGAGGAATTTTTCGAAGATGTTGAGCCTGCGTCTCTCCTTGGCGGCCCTTTGACTACGGGAGATGTAGATCCTGAGGCTTCGGGCAGCGGTCCTTATCGCGTTTGTTATCTCCCTCTCAACCTCAGGTTGGTCTGCCATGTACTCTTTACCTACTGTCTTGTAAGGGATTTTAGTGGAGCAGACGTGGACCACTACAACAAGTGGAGTGTCCGAGTATACTTTGTAAGTGGACCAGTTGATGTTCTTATTTATTACCTTCCAAACTACGCCACTCGATTCATCGAAAAGGAGCGGGATGCGGTTCGCGTAGCGGATGATGGTGGTTCCGCTTTTATACTGCTTCGAAATGGAGCTGCCGGTTGCCACTGCGGCTTCTACAATGAATGGGAAGCCTAGGTATGTGGACGGCTTCCTCGTCACTACCTTGAGGAAGTCCCCCTCTGTCAGGTTTAGCTCCTTCCTTATCCCTGTCTCTAGGAGCTCCTCCCCGATGGGGGAGAGGCAGCTGGGGTCTGGACGCTTAAAGTCCGAGAACTGCCGTGCCGTCCTGACGAGGGTTACGATGTCCTCTGGCTTTAGGGACTTGGGTTTAGCCCTACGGCTGATCCCCGCTGCCTTGAGGAAGTTGTCAGCGGTCTTTTGTCCGATGCCCTGGAAATGTTCCATCATGAAGGCTTTCATGCTCTTCTCCTTCGTGATGGAGACGAGCCTTCGGAAGTTCTCAACGTCTATACCGTGGGGGTGAGGTTTCACCGCTTTTGGGAGTGGGGGCATCTTCTCAGTGCCTCTCTCATAGCGGTAGAGTCGTCCCGCGGCGTCTACGAATGTTAAGTCCGCGTAGGGGTTGACTATAGCTGTCTCCTTCAGGTAGTCGAGGAGCCTGCTCTTTATCCTGCTGTAGTCTCCCTCCATCTGGAGCTCGACGACTGTGCCCCTCCACTTCTTCTTGTTCTCCATCACTCTATGTCGAAGAATCAACGGCCTGTTGTTCTGGATGTCGATCATCATCTCGTATTCGTGTATCTCTCCTCCGGTGCTCGATGTGATGGTGACCGGTTTATGCGTGGTTATCTGGCCGTAAAGGATTGTGATTGTTCCTCCGAGGCCGAATGTACCCCTGGCCTGCTTGAGCGTGTATTTGGAGCCGTAGAATACTTTTCCGAAGCAGTTGGGTATCTCCTCCGGAGGGAGGCCTGTGCCATTGTCGGATATCCTCATTATATAGACGTTTGAGCCTGGTTCGGACGCTGAGACTTCGGTTATCCGGAGGTATATTTCTGGCAGGGCCTTCTGGGCCTCGCATGCGTCCAGGGAGTTTTCCAGGAGCTCCCTCACGGCGGCGTAGATCGCTCTGCTCGGGTTGCTGAAGCCCGCGATCTCCCTGTTCCTATAGAAGAAGTCGGACGGGCTCATGGACTGGTACTCTATTTGTGCTATTGTTTCCTCAACTCCGGTTTTATATCGGGGCTCTCATACCACAGTTCTCCCCTGTCTTTTTTCATTTTCCTTCTGTAGGCGTAGAGGAAGTTCCAGACGGTCTTGTGGAATGCTCCTCTCAATAGCATCAGTATTGCCTCCCGGGCTACCTGTAGGTTCTCGACGTGTCCGATATAGGCGACGGTGTGTCCGTATACGCTTATCTGGGTCTCGGTTAGTTCCTCTAGGAGAGCCCGGGATTTTCCGTCTTTTCCGATAATGCGCCCTTTTACGCGCGCGAGTGCGTTTTTCGAGTTTCCGACGTAGTCGGTTAGGTTGATTATGTTTAGGTCGAAGTCCTCCTTGGCGAGTACCTCAGCTTTGTGTGGGTTGAATCCGCGTCCTATGGCCTTCACGATGTTTGCTACTGTGAAGAGGACTGTGACGTCCTTCTGCTCGGGGTTGACTCCTATCTCGACGGCCCCGGAGGCGCTTTCTATTTCGATGGTAACCTTGAAGAATCGCTCTATTCTTCTCTTTGCGTTCCCATTCGGGCCTATGAGGACGCCGATGCGGTCCTGAGGTATCCTAAGATAGCTTCTCTGACTCACCTTTCACCCACCGCTCCAGTTCCTCCGCATCGTGTGTGTCTACCCTTAGCCTCCCGAAGTATGAGTTTATGTTGGTTATGTCCCTTGTGATCAGCGACTGGGAGAGGGGGTGGCTCGTTAGCATGGCTTGTGAGACATCGAATATGACGGGTTTCCCCTCCCAGACCATTATGTTGTATTCGCTGAGGTCTCCGTGGACTATTCGGGCTTTTATGTACATGAGCTTGATCTCGTTTATGAGCTTCGTGTAGAAGTCGGTTGGGTCATCAGGCTTGACCTCGCGTAACAGTGGGGCTGGTATTCCGTCTTCGCCGATGAAGGTCATGACAAGTATGTTCCTGTTGAACGCTATGGGTCGGGGGGCGTTGACGCCGGCTTTCTCCACGAGCTGCAGGTTCTTGAACTCCTTCTGGGTCCAAGTGTATATGATACCCCTTGTGGACCTCTTCACCCGTTTGAACCGGGGGTCTCCCTGTATGTACTGCATCATGCCCTTCCTGAACTCAGCTGTTGAAGTGTAGTAGATCTTGATGGCAAGCTCTACTCCCTCCGGGTCCAGACCCCAGTAGACCCTAGCCTCTTTCCCGGCGTTAACGACGCCGTGAAATTCGTCTATCACTTTCTGGGAAAGGAGCTTGTACACGCCCTGGAGGGTTAAGCGGTCGAATACTTCCTCGATGACCCGGTACTCCTCCTGCCGCTTCCGCAGCATAAGGTTCTCCTCCTCGTGGCGTCTCTCAAGGCTTTCCGCCTTCTTTTCTACGTGCTCACGGTCGGACATGGGTCATCTATTCCGTCTAATCGATGGTTAGGACGCCTTCTCTTCGGAACCGGTCTACCTGGTTGGAGGTGTAGCGCCAGAATATCTCGCCCCTCTCGTCTCCCTGGAAGTCCCACGGTGAGACGAGGACGATGTCGCCCTCTCGGATCCATGTTCTGCGCTTCATCTTGCCCCTGATCCTTGCGACACGTGTGTGACCGTCCTGACATTGGACCAGCACTCTGTCGAAGCCCTGCATCTTCTGGACCACGCATAGGACGTCGTTCTCAGAGGGGTAGACCATCTGTCTGAGATTGCGTTCGCTGAGGACCTTTTTCTTGCCCATTCGCCTGCACTTTCGTCATTAAATTGATATGGGACCTTAAAAATCATTTCCATTGAAATGTGAGCAGAGCTTCAAGTATTTTACTGAATGGGCTTATAAAAATGACTTTTTACCGATTATATTCTTGAAAACGTGGGTTCTTGGCTCAAATTTCGAACTTTAGAGCATCACTTGCACACTCTGAGTGAGGGCTATCCTTTCGATTGATACGTCTGTTTTGTATGCGTAGACCTCGACTCCGAGGTTAGATGCTTCACGCAGGGTCTCAGCGAATGTAGGGTCGGTGGCTTCGTTGGGTCTGAAGCTCTCGGCGTCAGGTCTCTGGATTATGAATAGTATCGCGGCTCTCCCGTGGGCTAGCCCTCCCATGAGGGTTCTCAGGTGTCTGCTCCCTCTTTTAGTGGGGGCATCGGGGAACAGGGCGGTCCCCCCTCGGACGAGGGTGCAGGATTTTACCTCCAGCAGCAGTTGTGTGTCGTTCCCGCTGAGGAGGAAGTCGAGTCTGGAGTCGTTGTATGTGTATTCCGCTTTCTCGACTCTTAGGCTGCTGAACTCGGGTATCTTGCCCTGCTCGATGGCCTCAGATGCGATCCTGTTGGGCACCCTTGAATCCACCGAGATCAGGGTCCCATTGAGATCTACCAGGGAGAGGTCGTATGCCGTTTTTCGGTTCTCTGTGCTCCTCGGGGTGAGGTATACTCTGGTTTTTGGTCGTAGGAGTTCTCCCATCCTTCCCGGGTTGGGGATGAAGCACTCCGTCTGATCTTCGCCTATTCTGACTTTTCCGAGGAATCGGTTGGGCCTGGAGATGAACTCGGCGGGGATGAGGGGCTCGTTGAAGCGCATCAGTCGGCCCCTATGAGGTATGATTGAGTATCTCTTCGAGGGTCCCGGGGTTCGACGCCGCGATGAGCGTCATGGTGCTCCCTCTTGAGAGCTCTATGTCGCCGTTCATTTCCTCGTTAGTGATGTAGACCCCGCCCGCCTCCTTAAGCATCAGGAGCGCCGCGGCGGCGTCCGTGATCCTCAAGGTCCCCCGGAGGTCCACGTGGGCGTCCACGATACCTGAGGCGACATGGCAGATGGAGAGGGCGGAGCATCCGTACTGGCGGAGGTATCTGGCTCTCTGGATCAGGGGTTTAATGGGTTCGAGGGGGTGCCCCTTGCTTATGTCCAGGGAGATCAGAGCGTCCTTGAGGAGCTTCGGTCCAGACGGGGTCATTCTCTGCCCTCCCCTCCATGAGCCTCTGCCTATCTCCGCTCGGTAGGTCTCACCCGTATAGAGGTCCAGTATTATCCCGATCTGTACCCCTGAGAATAGGGTGGTCTCCGAGATCGCGAGGCTTGTGACAGCTAGGGGGATGCCTTTGGCGAGGTTTGTTGTCCCGTCTATGGGGTCGGCTACGATGTAGGGTCCGCCTTCGCCGATTGTGTAGTCTCCTTCCTCGCTTATGACGTGGACCGGCTCGCCTGCGTCTTTCAGCGTCTTCCGTATGGCCTGCTGGGCTTCGGCGTCGAGGAGGTCCTTGAGCTCCTGCACGCCCATGCTGGGTCTGTTGAGGATCGTGTTCCGGACTCCGCTTCGTACGTTCTCGGCTGCCTCCAGGAGTATCTGAGTCCAGCCCGTCCCAAGTTTTACGGGTTCCATCAGGGGTTACCTCCATTCATTGCGTATGGTTTCGTCAGAACTGCACCATCTCCCGGTATATCATGTATCTTCCCTCTATGTCGTCTATGGTTAGGGAGAGGAGTCTCTCTACGCTGAATTTCTCGACGACGTAGGATCCCATGATGTTGCCGTAGATCACGGCCTCCCTGAATGTCTGGTTGCTGGCGTCTCCTCTTCTGGCTATGTGCCCCATGAAGCCTCCTGCGAATGAGTCGCCTGCCCCCGTGGGGTCGGAGATCTCCTCGAGGGGGAAGCTGCATGTGGGGAATATTGTATCCTTGGTGAAGAGAGTGGCTCCGTATTCGCCTTTCTTGACGATGACGAAGTCGGTGCCCCATTCCATTATCTTCCTGGCTCCTGTGATGATGTTGGTGGTGTCGCAGAGGTGTCTTACCTCCTCATCGTTGAGCACGGCTCCGTTGACCCGGGAGAGGACCTCTATGAGGCTGTCCCTCTGGTTGACGATCCAGTACTCTATAGTGTCGGCCACGGTTAGCTTGGGGTCCTTCATCTGATCGAGGACCTGGAGCTGCTGGTCCGGGCCGACGTTGCCAAGGTAGAGGTACTCGGCGTCCATGTACTCGTCTGGGACGACGGGGTCCCAGTCCCCGAACACGTTGAGCTCTGTCTTGTTGGCGGTCCTGACTCCGAGGTCGTATCCGAAGCTGGAGTCGAATCTGAATGTCCTGCCCTCCTTGACCTCTAGGCCTTTGAGGTCGAGGCGCTGTTGGAGGGTGCTCCGGTAGGTCTCGGGGAAGTCGGTGCCTATGACGCCGATGAGGCCTGTCTCCGTGAAGAGGCTGGATGCTAGGCTGAAGTAGCATCCTGAGCCTCCGAGGACCTCCTCGGCGGTCTTGAAGGGGGTTCTGGTGGTGTCGAGGCAGATGGAGCCGACGGTGACTATCATCCTATCACTGGTTGAAGTCTTTGGGGGTTCTTCCCTTATGAATTGTGCTGGGGTGGTGGGCGTATGCGGCTGGCTTAGGATAGGGGTTTTCCGATCCCGCTACTAGGGATAAGGGTTTCAGGTTTTTCATTGTTCTGTGTGAATGAATGTGATTTCTGGATTGTAGTGTTCACACTTCATTGCTTTTCCAGAGTGATAGATATGATAGATGGTCAGCCCGTGGGACTCATAACCCCGAGGTCGGTAGTTCAAATCTACCCCCCGTTACCATTCTTGTATGCTGCTGGCTTAGGATAAGGGTTTCCGGGCATGTGGGTATGTGGGGGGGCTACATACAAATTCTTATTGTCAGGTCAGTTTCAGCCTATCTCATAAGGGGTACGGCCTTGCAGGCGTTCGGGAAGGGACTCTTCGATAGGTTGAAGACTTCGAGGTCGGACCAGGTTCAGCCGAGGGAAGAGTGGGTGAAAGGCATCACGTGCCCCCGCTGTGAAGCCCGCACGGAGCCGAATGGCAAGTCCTTCGCCTTCGGGGTCTTCGAGGGCAGGGGCTACAGCTGTGTTGAGTGCGGGAAGAGATTCAGCGCCTACTACAGGGATGAAGTGTTCAACCACACGGTTCCCAAGGCCGACGTGGAGATCTTCGAGTTGGTAGAAGAGCAGGTAGATCCTGCCCCTGAAGAGGAGCCTGTTATCGAGGAGGAGGCTGAAGAGCTGCCTCCTCAACCGGATGCCCTTGAGGTCGAAGAGACACCCGTAATTGAGGACAAGACCGAGGAACTACCTCTAGTTCCAGTTGAGGTCTCTGAAGTCGAAGAGGAACCTTCTGAGAGAGAGGAGAACGTTCCGCCACGGGAACCCGTGATCAGCGATCCTCCCGCGGTCATCCTTGAGTCCCTGAGAAAGCTGAGGGACGACACGATACATGTCAACGAGCTGAGGGGTGAGGAGGACAGGATCGTCGAGGCCTTATTGGAGGCGTTCCTTGAGGTGTTGTCGAGCATCCCGGGGGGGTTCCCGGTGAACCCAGAGCTCCTTCCCGGGGAGGCCAGCGACGTCGATCGGCTGAGCGTGAGCTCGAGCGGTGAGCTGCTGATACTGTATCTGGACGGGGAGATGGACGCCGTTGAGCTCAGCGACCCCGAGAACAGGGACCTGCTCGTCGAGGTGATCAACGACGTATTCCCCAAGGTCCGCCATCAAATCGTCGAGATGAGGGGACGGCTCGAGAAGAGGATAGTCTACCTATCAACCGTGACCGAGGAACTCCGGAGCATGGCAGCCTCGATGGCGGATATCAAAGGCAGGATCTAGTAAAAACGTGTAATAGTATTGATTGGGCCCTAGGCCGTCACATGGCGATCATTGTCATGGTGGAACGAACCTTGTCTAGGCTCCGGATCTTCTGCCCGATGATGTCCTTGAGCTCCTGCTCGGTCGCCGCCTCGACGCTAGCTATGATATCGTAGACGCCGTAGAGGGGGTAGGCCTCCTTCACCTCCTCTATAGCCTCAAGGCCCTCGATGACCTCTCTTCCGCCATCAAGCTCGACATTAATTAAGACATACGCTTTCGGCATAGGAATCCCATAAATCCACACCTAAGTCGCCGTAATTAAGGTTACTTCCAGCTGTCACATAGAATAAATGTAATTAATACTGTAAAGATGGCGATTAGGGTGCTTTTCTGTAACAATTAATATATTTTAACAACACATTGTATGAGTGTTATGACTGTTCTAGCTTCAACCAAGATAGGTCAAAACTTCAGGGTGACCCTGCCCCAGGAAGTGCGGGACCTCCTGAGCCTTTCCGAGGACGACGAGATCGTCTTCTACTCCGTGGAAGGCGAAGAGGGAAGGGTCAGCTTCAGGAAACGCAGCTAGGCTCCGTGCTTCCTAATCCTGACTCGCCATACGCACCCCAGCGGCCTCAAGCATGGGGAGCTTGTGGTCCTTCGAGAACTTGGTCACTGGGACGAGGTCGAATATTTCGAATCCCACCCGCCTCAGGTAGCCCTCCAGGTTAAGGAGGGAGCTTGCGGCACCGTTGCCACTCCCCCCCGCAGCGGTGATGCCTATCGCCTTCTTTCCCCTGCAGGTGTCCCTGCCGCTGAAGGTCTCACACCTCCGCAGGCGGTCCAGGAAGGACTTGGCTGACTCGCTAAGGTCGTGCCAGTAGACAGGGGTGGCGAAGACGAAGGCGTCCGCCTCCCGTATCATGACCCTGATGGCCTCGAAGTCGTCCTCGAGGATGCAGTCCCCATTTCTGCACTGTCCCCACCCGTTATCGCAGGCGGTACACGTCTTGATGTCCCTCTCGTTGAGGTTGATGAGCTCGGCTTCCCCCCCGGCCTCAGTGTATCCCTTCAGGACAGCCGAGGCCAGGGACGCGGTGAGCCCGTCGAGGTTGGGGCTGGACTGGATCGCTAAACACTTCATGGGGTTCTAGATGCAGAGGGCATGAATAAACCTTATCTGATGGGCTCGCTGAGACCATCCGAGTTTCACATCTAGGGAAGAAGGGGCTGAGCGAGAGTGGGAATTGAAAGGGGTGAGCTGTCTGGGAACCTCAGGATACTCGCTGGCGGCTTCATCGCATTCTGCCTCCTCCACGTCCTGAACAACTCCTACACGACCGTGGTGGCCCTCATCAAGGAGGAGCTGAGCCTGAGCTACACCATGAGCGGCGCCCTCATGTCAGCCTACTTCACGGGCTACACCATCGGCCAGATCCCCTGGGGCATACTCGCCGACAGGCACGGCCCTCGGAGGGTGATGGCCGCCAGCATCCTGGGCACAGCCTCGGCGACCGTCCTCTTCGGGATGTCCCAGTCGTTCTGGCAGATACTCCTCACCAGGTTCCTGTCGGGACTCCTGGGAGCCGGTGTCTTCGTACCCGGGGTGAAGCTCGTCTCGGCGTGGTTCTCACCGGGTTCCAGGGGAACGGCCCTCGGGTTGTTGAGCATCGGCGGGAGCATTGGCCTCGTCATCGCCTCGTGGCTCACTCCCTACGCCTCCCTGAGCGTGGGCTGGAGGGGCGCCATTATGGCATCGGGCGTCATCGGGATCCTCTCGAGCGCCGTGATACTGCTCTCACTGAGGGACAGGCAGGTTGAGCCCCAGCCCCATGTACGGAGCGCAAACGTCTCGGAGGTCATCAGGACCAGGAGCTTCTGGGCCCTCGCCTGGATCCAGATGGTGCGCCTCGGCTCCAACTACGCCTTCATAGCGTGGCTCCCCCTCATCCTGATCGAGGAGCTGGGCCTCGGACTGGTAGCCGCCGGCGCCGTCTTCGCCCTCTACAACCTGACGGGGATGATCTCGAACCCCTTGGGGGGCATCGCCTCCGACAGGTTCGGGGAGAAGGAGGTCCTCGCCGTCTCCTTCGCCGTGCTCTGCGTGGCGACCTACCTCTTCGCCAGGGCGAGCTCCACACTCATGATCTACGCCACCGTCCTCCTCATCGGCTGGTTCATCAACTTCGTACGCAGCCCAAACTTCGCGATCCTCCCCAAGCTCTACGGCGTTGACAACGCGGGGCGCATCTCGGGGGTCCAGAACACCTTCGCCTCACTGGGGGCCCTCGTGCTCCCCCTCTTCCTGGGCTTCCTCAAGGACACCACGGACTCCTACTGGTCGGGCTGGCTCATCCTCTCGGGGGCTCTCCTCTCAGTGTCGTTTGTCAGCCTCCTGATCTCCGTCCCGGACGGAATCGATAAAAGGGGATCCAACTAGTTGAGATGAGCTCGTGAGGAGTGTAACTGTTGACGCGTATTCGTTGCATGGTCCCCGAAGACGAGGGCTTCTTCCTTGAACTCATAGGCCTCACCGGCTGGGGCAACACCGCCGCAGACTTCCGGAGGATGCTCCACTACGAGCCGGGGGGCTGCTTCCTGGCGTCTCGGGATGGGGTTAACGTAGGGATGGTGAACAGCACGCTATACGGCTCCGTGGGCTGGATCGGGAACCTCGTGGTCCACCCGGGGCACAGGGGAGAGGGAATAGGCGCCGCCCTCATGAGGAGGGCCATGGAGCACCTCACCAATTCCGGGGCTGCCTCGATACGGCTCGACTCCGTCGAGAAAGCGATACCCCTCTACGAGCGGCTCGGATTCAGGGCTGAATATGCTAGCCTCAGGTTCAGCGGCCTAGGCATGGCTTTCGATGTGCCTGACGTCGAGAAGATGCATGCCTCTCATCTTGAAAGGGTCCTGGACCTCGATGTGAAGTACTTTGGCTCCAGAAGGGAGAGGATGCTGAGACGCGTCTTCAAGGACTTCCCTGAGTACTGCTTCGTCGCATGCGAGGAGGGGGTTGTCAGAGGGTACATAATGGCGAAGAGGGGGGAGAGCAACGTCAGGATCGGCCCCTGGGTATGCGAGCCCTCCAGACCCGAGCTGGCGGGGGGGCTCCTCCGGAGAATGATGGACGCCACGTCTGGTGAGAGGCTATGGATCGGTGTCCCCGAGGGGAACTGGGCTTCCGTGGAGATCCTGACCGAACACGGATTCAGCAGCCTGCCCAGCAGCCTCAGGATGTGCTACGGGGAGTGCTCCGTTATGGGTGACCCGAGGGGGAGGTTCAGCATCGGCGCCCCGGACAAGGGCTGACCTGTCATATCTTCCTGCGTATCTCCACCTGATCCCCCACGCTGAGGGGGAGAACATCCAGGCTCTTCCTCTTCACGACCACGTTTATGTGGTTGGGCATGTGGGTCACGTCGAAGCCAGCGAGGGTCCCCAGGACCGCTCCGCCCACTGAGACCTCGTCCCCGACGACCGCCAGTCCCCCCTGCTCGACCTCGAAGAAGGCGATGGCCGAGACGCTGTCCGCGCCCCCGCCTGGGGCTGCATCCTCCTCGTCTGTGACCATCAGCTCGTGGATCTCGCCTTTCAGGAGCGCCCGACTGCGGGACTGGATGAAAGCGAGGCCCCTCTCCTCGAAGGTGATGTGGAGGAGGGCAACCAGCTCCCCCGTGACGGGGCGTCTGCTCCCGTAGACGGAGGGGGTGATGAGGCTGGGGTCGTAGGGCGGCTCAGCCATGCTACTCATCCTTCACCCAGATACCAGGACGCTCCTCGGGCTCGTCCATGTCGATGTCCATGTACCAGTGGGTTGACTCCCTGGCCGTGGAGGCCGAGGTGGTGTTCCCGTCCTTGTCTACAGCGATGCACTGCATGCTTCCCGTTTCGTTGAGGGTGAAGATCTCCTTGAAGCTCTTGGTCACGGCCTCCTCCAGAGTCATCCCCTCCTCCATGTACTTGACCGTCATACGCGCCGTGAGCAGCCTGATGCTCAGCTCGCCCCTGCCCGTGCAGGCGACACCGCCATACCTGTTGTCGCAGTAGTTCCCGGCGCCGATGACGGGAGAGTCACCGACCCGCCCCGGGTACTTGAAGCTCGTGCCACTTGTCGAAACGCCCACGCAGATGTTCCCATCGGAGTCCATACCAATGACGTTGGTGGTGCCATACTGCTCGTCGGAGAGCCTCTTGTACCACTCGTGGAGCTTGTTGCTCTTGATGGCCCGAACGTAGTACTCCTTGCCCCTGAAGTCGTCGGGCAGCTCCTCGGCAATGTCCTCCGCTATCGCTTTCGCGATCATCTTAGTGCGCTCAGTCGAGAGGTCCCACTCCTTGAAGCCCATGGCCCGGGCGAAGCGGTGGGCTCCGTCCCCGACAAGTAGGACGTGGGGGGTCTCCTCCATAACCTTCCGGGCGATGGAGATGACATGAACGTACTTAGAAACCGAGGCTACGGCTCCCGTTCGAAGAGTCGCACCATCCATTATTGAAGCATCAAGCTCAACATCTCCCAGGATCGTCGGGGAGCCGCCCACACCGACATTACCAGACTCGGTGCTCTCTTCTATACCCCTCACAGCAGCCTCGACGGCGTCCATGATGGAGCCTCCCTTCCTGAGGACCTCTATTCCCTCATGCAGATGGGGGCTCGCGTTCCGAGTTCCGATGAGAAAAGGTTTAACCATGTGATTCACATGCCTCGAACCTTCTAGGATCTATAAAAAAGAGTATCATGTCAGGGGGAAAGGGGACTACCTACTCCCGGTTAGGGCTTCACCCAGACGCCCTTGCGCTCCTCGGGCCCCTCGGAGTCGACGTCCATGTAGTAGTGGATAGACACCCCGGTCATGGAGCCCGAGACGGTGTTACCATCCCTGTCGAAGGCGAGGCAGCTTATCGTCCCATCCTGTAGGCTGTGGACGTCCTTGAGGGCCTTCCTCGCCGCCCCCCTGAGGGTCAGCCCGTTCTCCAAGTAGCTCACGATCATCCGGGCCGAAGACAGCCTGATAGCGAGCTCCCCCTTCCCCGTACACGCAGCGGAGCCGAACCTGTTGTCACAGTAGTTCCCGGCGCCGATGTATGGGGAGTCACCGACCCGCCCCGGGAACTTGTAGCCGAGGCCGCTGGTGGAGACCCCGACGCACATGTCGCCGTTGGCATCCATAGCCATTATGTTGACGGTCCCCCACTCCTCCCTGGAGATCTTCTCGTACCACTCCCCGCGGCCCTCCTCGAGCCACATGCGGAGGAAGCGCGCCCTCTCCTTCTCGTCCTCCAGTATGCCCTCGGGCGAACCCGCCCTCATGGCCGCCGCGATCTTCCGGGTCCTCTCCGTGGAGAGGTTCGACTTCTCGAAGCCGACAGCTCTAGCGAACATCTCGGCTCCCGGGCCCACCAAGAGGTCGTGGGGGGTGAGCTCCAAGACCTTGCGGGCGACGGAGATGGCGTGTGCCACGTTCTCCAGGCCTGCAACCGCTCCTGACCTCCGGGTCCTCCCGTCCATCACGGAGGCGTCAAGCTGGGTCACCCCGAGGAGGTTGGGCGTACCCCCGACGCCGACACCGCCGTCGAGGGGGTTGTCCTCCACGGCGTTCACTGCGGCCTCCACGGCGTCCATCGCCGAGCCGCCCT
>JAUWDP010000240.1 GCA_030608725.1 Candidatus Bathyarchaeota archaeon | reverse complement strand
CCCCCCTCCTTTTTTTGGGGGCGTTTTAGGCTTCCTTTTGGTGGGAGGGGTCGTGGATTCGTTTGGATGGCGTATTTTTTCGTATTTTTTTGTACTTTTTTTTATTTATTTCGGTTATGGGTGTGCGGTGGTGGTTCGAAGGCGTCAGGTTCGTATCTTCATGGATTGGTTCTTCGTGGGTTCGAACCCCCTTTGTGCGCGCGCAAGTTATAACTGATATTGTATTTTCATTAGACTCGCTCGATTTCCAACTTCTCGCCACACTTCGGACAATTCACAAGTGCAACACCCAGAACTCAAGCCCTATTCCCCGCCCTTTCTTTATCCCAACTCTTATCCTCTCGTTACATGCATGCTTCGGACCGGTGGTTTTGTTCAAATCACTCTTCAGATCGAGTGAGGCTTCGATGTGATGATGATGGATCTTACGCTCCCAAGAACGATCATGAAGAACCTTATTGAATTCGAACCATTCTAGTTTACGCATCGAGGGATCTAACTTGAGGGAGAAAGAATTCCGAGAGTATTGTCGAGGGCGGGGGCTCGGCGAGGATGACGCCGAGTCAGCCGTCGCGGCGGTCCTTGAGTATGAGGGGCATCTTGAGGCGAGGGGAGCCTCCTTGGAGTCCATGGACGTCGACGATGTCAAGGAGTACGTCTCGCTGCTCATCTCCGAGGGGAGGAACTCGATGGACCGGCTGCTGGCCATCGCGCGATACTGCTACATCGCCAAGAAGGACGACGCCTACATCTACTTCACCCAGATCATAGGGGGAAGAACGGTCCTGCCCTCGATCTCCGAGAGGCTCGCCCAAATTGCTGGAGAGGAGAAGAGGGACGTCGTCTTCGAGGGCGTCGAGGCGCCCCCCCTGGGGGCTCCACCCGAACAATTCCCAAGGGTCACGGGGCTGCTCATGGAGAGGCTTGAGTCCGAGCTCGACCAGGAGACACGCAGGAAGGTGCTCGCAGGGAATCACCACAGGGTCCCCGTCGAGGCTTTTGCGAAGCACAAGGAATGGTATCGGGAGGCGGAGAGCCTCGACCAGTATCTGAAGAAGGTCCACGACGGAGCGGTGGCAGAGCTGGAGCGGTACTTGGAGGAGGGTAAGATCTGGTACGAGCAGGAGATCACACCGGAGGTCGTCAAGCACGTCAGGGGCAACCAGGAGGTGTTGTCAGGGGTCAGGAGAGGCGACAGGATCTACATGACAAAGTTCCCCTACGCCCCCGGGGACTACCTGAAGGAGACTGACCCCCTGATGAAGAAGTACTACATGTGCCACTGCCCCCTGGCCCGGGCGTCCATCCTGACGGGCGAGACCGAGGTCTCCCCAGAGTGGTGCTACTGCAGCGGGGGCTTCGGCAAGCAGAAGTTCGATGTGGTCTTCGAGGAGGAGACGGAGGTGGAGGTCTTGGAGACCGTCCTAGGCGGGGACCCTCAGTGCCGCTTCTCGGTCAAGATACCCGAGGGCGTAGTCAAGTAGATGCCTCCAAACACTTCGAATGCACGTGCGGATCATCCCAAATCTTATCCTCGAATTGATCTAAGTCACTTGTTGTTCTGTATGTGAATTTATAGAAGAATTAGGATATTATTACTCGATATAAGATGAAGAAGTCAATCGGTGCGGGAACACTTTTTGTACCTTCGCCAGTTTGGGTTGTAGGTACATACGATGATAATGGGAGGCCAAACATGATGACGGCTGCGGCTGGAGGCTTATGTAACGCAAGACCTCCGTGCATCTACGTCAGCCTGCGAGAGGCAACATATAGCTATGGCAACATTATGAACCGAAAGGCCTACACCGTCAGCATCCCTGGAGAAGGATACTGGCGGGAAGCCGACTACACAGGCATAGCCTCGGGTAGAGACACGGACAAGTTCAAGGACACCTCCCTGACGCCTATTAAAAGCGAGGCTGTGGATGCACCATATGTTGAAGAGTACTCCCTCGTCGTGGAGTGTAGGCTTATGGAGGCGTTCAAGCTGGGTTCCCACACAATGTTCGTAGGTGAGATCATCGACATCAAGGCAGATGAGGATGTGCTTACGAATGATAAACCTGATATCCAGAAGATCAAGCCCATTCTATTTAGTTCAGGAGACAGAGGCTACTACCGCGTAGGACTGAGAATGGCAGACGCTTTCTCTATCAGGACTCCACAGAAATAATTTCGTTGACTCTCAGCATCTAGAACTCAAGACCTAACCCTCCCCCACACTCTTTTATTAACTTCCACCTAATGCGTGCACGGAGGAGCTACATACAATGACTGCAGGAAAAGGACATCTTAAAGTGGCAACGGTCTGTATGAACGCAGTACTTGACAAGGAAGCGAACCTGCAGACGTTCTTCCGATACATGGAAGAGGCGGCGGCTCAGGGAGCACAGCTCATCGTTTTCCCTGAGGTCTCTCTTCAGCAGAATCCCGGCTGGGGCTTTTTATCGGCACATGAGCCAACGCACGCCGAGCTCAAGTACCTGCGGGACACGGCTGAGACGGTCCCAGGGAAAAGCACGGACAGCGTATTGGCCAAGGCCAGAGAACTGGACATCTACGTCGTGTTCGGCATGACGGAGAAGGAGTATGAAGACGGTCCCCTGTACAATACCAGCGTCTTCGTGGGTCCAGACGGCGTGATTGGGAAGTATCGTAAAAACAACCTTTGGGACGCAGAGAACGGCGAAGGTAACGAGCACCTATGCTGGAAGCGAGGGACGGAGTTGGTTGTCGCTGATAGCCCCTGGGGCAAGATCGGGTTAACGATTTGCATTGATATGAAACACCTGTTGGGTCCTAAGCTTGCCGCGAGGGGCGCTGATCTGCTGGTTACGGCGTCCGCATGGCCGCTGGTCGGTGGAGATAACTATGAGAAGTTCACGATTCAGAACGCTGTGGAGGCCCAGCGCTGGCACGTAGTGTCGAATCAGGTGGGCCCAGTGGGGTATGGGGAGGACTACGGCCACAGCAGGATCGTCCACCCCAAGGGGGAGGTCGTCGCCGATACCGGTGGGCGGGAAGGGATGGTGGTTGCT
>JAUWDP010000358.1 GCA_030608725.1 Candidatus Bathyarchaeota archaeon | reverse complement strand
GAGACCCGCTTCACCACGGAGACCCAGTAGTCGATGTCCGCCTTCGAGTATGTCTCGCAGGGCTCGGGGGTGAAGGGCTCAGGCACGATCCACGGGTGGTGGCTCGTGAAGAAACTCTGGATCCCGTAGTCTATTACCCGCCTGTTGAGGTCGCTCACCCCGACGCCGGTCTCCTCCTTCATCTTCTCCAGGCTCCATCGGGTCTGGTCTATCCTCCTTTCGGTGCTGTAGGGCTTCGTCACGCCCCGGATCTCCAGGAGCTTCTTCTCGAGGTACTGGTTGTTGATCATGGAGACCTCCGCCGCCTCCCTCAGGCCCCTGGCGCCCATGGCCATGCACCACGCGTATGACCGCAGCACGACCTGTACGTTCCCCATGAAGTCCCTGACCCTGCCGATGCTGTTGGGCCTGTCGTAGTCCAGGTGGTACCTCCCGTCCCTGTGCACGATGACGGGGACCGGGAGGAACTCCTCCAGCTCCTCGACGACGCCTACGCCTCCGCAACCTGGGCCCGAGGAGCCGTGGGGGCTGCTGAAGGTCTTGTGGAGGTTGAAGAAGCACATGTCGAAGCCCGCCTCCCGGGCACGGGTCACCCCCATGATGGCGTTGGCGTTCGCCTGGTCGTAGCTGCAGAGGCCGCCGACCTCGTGGACCATCTTCGTCCACTCGTCTATCTCGGGGTTGAAGATCCCTGTGTCCTCAGGGTTGGTGATGAACATCCCAGCCGTGCGCTCCGACACCGCAGCCTTCAGCGCCTCCGTGTCGGGGAGCCCCGTCTCCGGGTCCGGGTAGATGGTGACCACGTTGAATCCGGCAGTCGCGGGGCAGGCGGCGTCACAAGGGTGGCTGAATATCGTGGTGATGATCTCGTCCCTCTGCCCCAGCTCCCCGTTGACCTCGTGGTACTTCCTCATGATCACGGCGTTGTTGTAGGCCGCGGCTGAGCCCCCGGGGGGCTGGAAGGAGAACGCGTCCATCCCCGAGATCTCCCTGAGGAAGACGTCCCCGAACTTGTAGACGATCTCCAGGAGACCCTGCATCGTCTCCTCGTTCTGAAGGGGGTGGACGTCTGCCATGCCTGCGACCAGCCTCTCGTTCACCTTGGGGCTGTACTTCATCGTGCAGGTGCCTACGCCCAAGTCGATGTCCAGCTCCATGCCGAGGGTCATCTGGGAGAGCCTCAAGTAGTGCCTGAGCACCTGGGCCTGGGAAAGCTCCGGGAGCCCCGGCGCCCTCTTACGCAAGGCGGAGGCCGGCACGAGGGAAGAGACGTCGCCTATGGCCTTCTTGATCTCCTCGTCGACTTCCGGGGTCATGATCCCCCTCTCACCGGGGCTGGTCATCTCCAAGATGAGTGGCTCGCTCCAGACGGGCCCATGATAACGCCGTGGTATACCTTCGCCCATCTAGAGCACCTCCCTCAAGGCTTCCGCCAGCCTATTCAGGTCCGACTTGGTGTGTCTCTCCGTGACGCAGTAGAGACCACTCTGGCCCAGCTCAGGGAACTCCCCGGACACGTCCGTGCCCCCGAAGATTTTCTTATCCAAAAGCAATCTGTTGACCTCGGAGACCTTCTTGCCTGTTGCTTCAAAGTTGACCGGGAACTCCTTGAAGAAGCCCCGGAAGGGGACTGATACGCCCTCGACCTCGTCGAGGAGCCTGGCCGCGTAATGGGACCTCTGGAGGATCCCCTCGCCTAGCTCCCTCATCCCCTGAGGCCCCATGAGGCTCATGTAGACCGCTGAGACGATGGCCCAGAGCCCCGTGGTGGTCCCCACCCAGTCCTTGGCGCTCTCCCGGGCTATGTAGCTCGTCCTCTCGTACTTGGCCTGCCCGAAGCCGTACTCCCCCTCGACC
>JAUWDP010000223.1 GCA_030608725.1 Candidatus Bathyarchaeota archaeon | reverse complement strand
GGAGGGATGTGACATATCAGCTTTTGAGTAAAAAAAATTTCAGATGTAATTATATTATAATTGAAGTGTAATTACATTGGAACTGCACTGTAGCTACATTGTAACTACGATATAACTTATATAAAACTTGTATTCAACTATGGTTTGGTTAGCTAGCATCTCGGGTGCGCCTTTGACGTAGGCGACGAGCTTCCCCTCGGGGGTCCGATGGAGAGTGGACATCCGCTTCCTGGCGGAGTCGAATGGGAGCTCAGCGACGCGCGGGTAAGCCTTGTTGAGTTCGGAATGGCTCATCCCGGCCTTCTCGGCTGTGACTGTCAGGGCGCCCTCCGTGGGGTCGCCGAAGCACATCCATATTCCTTCGTTCTCCTGGACGTGGGCGTCGTTGTTGAGGGCGCCTATCCGGAGCAGCAGCTCCAGATCTGTGTCTCCTCGGGGGTCGAACTTGGTCCCGCCTGACTCGAATTCTCCCTCGGGGGCGTATCCCGCTCCTGTGACGTGGATCGTCCTGCCGTTGGATGTGAGCCTCTGCACGGTCATCTCGTTCTTTGTGAGGGTGCCGGTCTTGTCGCTGCAGATCACGGTGGTGCTTCCCAGGGTCTCCACTGAGGCCAGCTTGCGGATGATGGCCTTCTGCCGGGCCATTCTCGCGGTCCCCAGGGCTAGAGTGATTGTTAGTACGGCTGGGAGGCCCTCGGGGATGGCTGAGACTGCGAGGCTTACGCTGGTCATAAATACCTCTTTGAGAGGTCTGTCGTGGACGAACCAGAGAATTAGGAATACCCAGAATGTGAGGACGACGGAGATCGTTGCGAGCTGCCTGCCTATCTTCTCCATCTTGATGCGGAGGGGCGGGTCCGTGACGTCGATGGACTGGACCATGCCTGCGATCTTGCCGAACTCGCTTGTCATCCCTGTCTCGGTGACGACGGCGACCGCCCTGCCACCTGTGACCACGGTCCCCATGAATACGGAGTTCTTCCGGTCTCCGACGCCGGCATCGGCGCTCACCAGGTTGAGGTTCTTTGTGGATGGTCGGGACTCGCCGGTGAGGGCGGCCTCGTCGACCTGGAGGTTCGCTGCTTCGAGGAGCCTGCAGTCGGCTGGGATACGGCTTCCCGCTTCGAGGAGTACGATGTCCCCGGGCACGAGGTCCTTGGAGTCAATAGACTCCTCCCTTCCGCCTCGTCTCACGAGGACGTGGGGGGAGACCATGGCCTTGAGGGCCTCGACGGCCTTCTCGGCTCGGTACTCCTGGACGAAGCCGAGGACAGCGTTCATGACGACGATGATGAGGATGACCCAGGTGTCCGTCATGGGCTCCCCCGCCTGAATGGAGATGTAAGCCGAGACGGCCGCGGAGATGACGAGTATGATGACCAGGATGCTGGTGAACTGCTCTATGACGAGGTGGTACCACTGCTTCTTCTTCTCCTCTTTGAGCTCGTTGGGGCCGTATACCTCGAGCCTCTTAGCTGCCTCCTCGTCTGTAATCCCGTCTCGGCTTGTCTCGAGGATTCCGAGAACTTCGTCGATCTTGGCTGCGTGCCAGTCTTTGTTCTCCACGTGTATCACCGGTTTCGCATGGGCGTCCTTAGCCTATGTTCCAGAGGATTGAAGTAGGGTGATTTATAACTTCTTTCCTCAGTTGAACAGACTAAATTTGTGGAGAATAGACGAATTCTCCTAGCACAAGCTAGTTTTTTAAGCAGATCTTTGAGAAGTGGTTCGCTTTTCGCTGCTACTAGTGGGTTTGGGCTGCTTTTCTCCTTTCTTTCTTTAGGCGTCTCTGGAGGTCGAGGTATGTGCTGTAGTCTAGGGCTACTATGCTTACTAGCCAGATGACGGCTGAGAGGGTTAGGGCCACAGCGATGTAGTACCAGACCATGGTTTTCCCCATTAACCGCGATATTGAATGAAATTTATAATAATTGCTATTTTTCAGTTCCGACATACGGTTTCGACTGGGGTTGCGTATTTCGGCTTTTAACTGGGTTTTTCGTATTTTTCCCATTTTTATATGGTCCCCTTTTGGGCAGTATAGATCCGTTTTTTACCTTGAATAGTCTTTAATCGGAGGTGTTTTCGCGCTCTTTTCGTCTGCTGGACGTGTATTCACGTGCATTCCTTAGACCCCCCCCTCTCTATGGAATGCGGTTTTCGGAGTCTTTTTACGGTTTGTGGACTGGGTTGTGGGGGTTTTCATTAGTTAAAAAATGGGTGTGAAGTGGGTTATCCTCTCTTGTAGACTACCTTTCCGTCGACGATGGCGGTGAGGACCTTGATCTTGTGTATCTCGTCGGGGTCGCATGTGAGGATGTCCTTGTCGAGGACGGCGAAGTCGGCGTACTTGCCGGGCTCGATGCTGCCCTTTATGTCCTCCTCGTGGGTGATGTATGCGCCGTTCCAGGTGTAGACCCTGATGGCGTCCATACGGGAGATCGCCTGGTTCTGGCTGAGGTCCTGGCCTGTCTCGGTGGTCCTGTTGACGCAGACGTGGATCCCCTCCATGGGGTTCGCGGAGCAGACGGACCAGTCGGCGTTGCCGCTGGCGACGATGCCCATCTCCTTGAAGCTCTTCATCGGCATGTACCGCTTCATCCGCTCCATCCCCATGAAGCCCCGGTGTTGGTCTCCAAGCTCCCAGCCGAAGCCGACGGAGGTAGAGGATGTGACGTCTATGCGCTTCATCCTTTCCAATGCCTCCTTCGTTGGAAGACTGCAGTGCTCCAGGCTGTGCCTCACATCTGGTCGGGGGTTCTGATTATAGGCGACCTCGATTGCGTCGAGGTAGAAGTCGATGCCCCTGTCTCCGATGGCGCCGATGCCACATCTCATCCCGGCATTGTGTAGTTTTACGACGATGGGCGCAAACTCCTTAAGGGCGCTTCCGTCGCTCAGCTCCTCGTTGCTGTATCCGTGGACGACCCCGTAGTTGTCCGGCGTAGGGTAGTTGAGGTAGGGCTCGTACACTGCACAGTTACCTGCGCTCATGCTGCCGTCGTGGCCCAGCTTGATGCCGGCGAACTTGATGTGGTCGTTCCCGAAGCCGCTGTAGAGGCCTGCGTCGACTGCGATGTCCACAGCTGCTGCGTACCTTGCATTGCGGCCTTCGTAGAGTCGGGTGCTGGGGGCACTGGCGAGATAGGTGTTCCTTATGTGGAACTCACCTTCGTCGTAGAGCTCCATGTAGAGGGGTATCATGTTCATGGGGGCGCCCGGTTCCTG
>JAUWDP010000065.1 GCA_030608725.1 Candidatus Bathyarchaeota archaeon | reverse complement strand
AATAAAATTCTAGTATCTTTCCGATTGCAGATACGTGCTTCTATAGTGTTAAGGCTTTATTACCTTAAGATGTCATGAGTAGGTCAAGTGGTTTACTATGCTCGGGAGAGGCTTCGTAAACAGGTATTACGAGATCAGCCGCGACAAAGACAGCTTCCTCTGTGTAGGTCTTGACCCCGCCACAGACGCCATGAGGAAGAGGTACGTCATCCCCTCCCATCTTACAAGTCGATACGGGGAGATAGGGGGGATCAAGAAGTTCAGCCTTGACGTAATCAAAGCTGTCGCTCCCTACACGCCCATTATCAAGCCGAACGCGCAGTTCCTCGTTTATCCCTTCTCATTCGACGACCTCAAGGAGATAGTAGATACGATTCATGCAGGTGGCTGCCTTGCCCTACTTGACGCTAAGCTCTCTGACATAGGCTCAACCAACGAGGCTGCCCTTTACTGGATCGACCGGATCGGCTTCGATGGTGTTACTTTTAGTCCCTTCCAGGGTTACGAGAACGGCAGTGACGCCGTCTATCATTGGTCTAAGGAGAAGGACAAGGGCATATTCGCCCTCTGCAGAATGTCCAACCCCGGTGCACATGACTACCAGTCGGAGGACATGGGTGGCGAGGCTCTATATCTCAAGCTGGCTACAGATGCCCACCATCATGGCAGCAACGGTTACGTCGTCGGTTGCACCGCCCCATCAGAACTAGGGGAGATACGTGGCATCATTGGCGAAGACCCCTTGATTCTCTCACCTGGGCTTGGTCCTCAGGGGGGCGACCCAAAAGAATCCTTGAAGCTAGGCGCAAATAGCAAGGGGGAAGGGCTCCTCGTGTCTTCCTCTCGATCAATAGACTTCGCGTACGAGGGTTTGAAGTGGAGCAGTGATAGGTATGCTGATGCGGCTGCGAAAATGGCCAAGAAAAAGCGAGACGAGCTTAACGAGCTCAAGAGATCTATATTCTAGTATATACCAAACTAACTTTGTATGGGTTATCCTTTAATACCCTGAAATTCAAATCTTTCTAATTACAGGAGATTACCACTTGGCATTAGGACTCAAAGAGGTCCGGTTCCACGGCCGAGGTGGCCAAGGCGCCTGGACAGCCTCCCTCCTCCTCGCTCAGGCCGCCCTGAAAGAGGAGAAGTACATTCAGAGCTTCCCAGCCTTCGGCCCTGAAAGAGCCGGCGCCCCGATAACGGCGTTCACACGCATAAGCGATAATCCCATTCACATACATTCCAGCGTATACGAGCCAGACGTAGTCGTGGTCCTTGACCCAACGCTACTTGGGCCAGCTGTTACTGAAGGCGTGAAACCTGAAACCGTACTTGTCGTAAATACTGATCTATCTTCCACGGATCTGGGAACAAGACTTGGACTGAAAGATGTCGAGATCTGGGTCGTAGACGCCACGACATTAGCGATGAATATCATTGGTCGACCGATAACTAATACGGCAATGCTTGGCACTACTGTTAAGGCCACTGGCCTTGTGAAGCTTGAATCTTTGATGCAAGTAGTTAAGAATAGATTTACTGGGAGCATCCAAGGCCCTAACATTGAGGTTATCCAGAAGGCTTACGAGGAGGGCGTGAAGGGATGAGCGTGAGAAAACCGGGATGGAGGGAGCTACCTAGGGGAGCAGTTTCAACGAAGTCGTCGAAAGATTATAAAACAGGCGATTGGGGAATTACCAAGCCTGAATTCGACAGGGATAAGTGTACAAAGTGTACGCTCTGCCACTTTTACTGTCCTGAGGGGGCCATCAGTATCGGGGAGGAAGGCCATCCTAGTGTTGATATAGACTACTGCAAGGGTTGTGGGATCTGCGCAGAGGAGTGCCCCGTCAGTTGTATTACTATGGTGATTACGATATGAAGAAACAGATTCTCATGGGCATAAACGGGGACGAGTCCGTGGCCTACGCCACGAAACAGGTGAACCCGGACGTTGTGGCGGCTTACCCCATCACGCCTCAGACCATCATTGTCGAAAAATATAGCGAGTACGTAGCAGATGGAGAGGTCGACACCGAGTTCGTGGCGGTTGAGTCGGAGCACAGCGCCCTGAGCAGCTGTGTGGGAGCCGCCGCTGCGGGGGCGAGGGCTTTCACAGCTACAGCGTCCGCCGGCTTAGCTCTGATGTGGGAGATCCTGTACATAGCCTCGGGTCTGAGGTTGCCGATAGTAATGGCTGTGGCCAACAGGGCTCTCAGTGGGCCCCTTAACATCCATAGCGATCATGGCGACTCCATGGGAGCCCGGGACAGTGGATGGATCCAGATCTACTGTGAGAACGGTCAAGAGGTCTATGACGCCTGCTTGGAGGCTTGGAGGATGGGGGAGCACCCGGACGTCCAGCTCCCCGTCATGGTCTGTCTGGATGGCTTTACGCTCAGCCATACGATGGAGAATGTCCTCACCCTCCCAGACGAGGTCGTGAAGGCCTTCGTCGGTGAGAGAGAGTTCATAGAGGTAGAGGGCCACGCAGGCAAGACTGAGTTCAGGCTCAACCCGGAGGTACCCCTCACCATGGGGCCCGTAGACCTCCAGGACTACTACTTCGAGCACAAGCTTCAGCAGGTGGAAGCCATGGATCATGCTTTAAAGGTAATTCCCGAGGTTGATGCAGCATACGAGAAGATATCCGGGCGTTCTTATGGTCTCCTGCATTCATACATGATGGAGGACGCAGAGGTAGCTCTTCTGGGCCTTGGGTCTACGATGGGAACTGTCCGATACGTGGTCGATGAGCTCAGGAAGGAGGGCGTGAAAGCGGGTCTGGTTAAGATGAGGGTGTACAGGCCTTTCCCTTCGGAGGCTCTCATCGAGGCTCTGGGAGAGACGCCTGTCCTTGGTGTTCTGGATAAAGCCATCAGCTTCGGCTCACCTGGGGGGCCCTTGTTCGAGGATGTCGTGACGACGTTTTTCGATGAGGCTGAGAAGCCCCTGATAGCAGATTATATCCACGGTCTTGGTGGGCGAGATGCGAGTCCCAAGCTATTAAGAGGAATATTCGAGAGTCTTTTGGAGATTAAGGAGAAGGGAAGAGTCTCCCATAAGGTGAACTATGTGGGAGTCAGGACGTAGGAGGTGTGATGATGTCACGAATGACGCTCAGAGAAGCAGTGAGGAAACCAGATGGTCTCTCACAGGGTCACAGGCTTTGCGCTGGCTGCGGCGAGTCCATCATCGTCAGGATGGTTCTTAAGGCGACCAGGGGGCCGACGATTGTTACTAGCGCCACGGGCTGCCTAGAGGTCGCGACCTCAATCTTTCCGTACACCTCGTGGAACCTGCCTTGGATTCACACGGCCTTTGAGAACGCCGCCGCGAACGCGAGCGGCATCGAGGCCGCCTACAGGGCGATGAGGCGTAGGGGAAAGGGGCCTCTGGCCAAGTATGAGACACTGGATGTTATTGCCATCGCTGGGGACGGGGGGACATACGATATCGGTCTCCAGGCACTCTCCGGAGCCCTTGAGCGGGGCCATGACTTCACCTACGTGCTTCTGGATAACGAGGCTTACATGAACACAGGCATACAGAGGAGCGGTGGGACGCCTTTCGCCGCCTCGACGACCACCAGTCCAGCAGGGAAGGTGATACCCGGGAAGCGGGAGTGGAAGAAGCCCATCGATGAGATAGTCATCGCCCACAATATCCCGTACGTGGCCACTTTGAGCGCGGCCTGGCCCTTGGATGTGATGCAGAAAGCCCGTAGGGCCATAGAGGCCGAGGGTCCGGCGTTCCTTCACGCCATCGTCCCTTGCACTCGGGGTTGGCGTTTCTCGACGGAGAAGACCATAGAGATATCGAGGTTGGCAGTCCAGACCTGCCTGTTCCCACTGTATGAGTGCAGGCTCGAGGGAGGGAGGCCTGTCTACGAGCTCTCGCCTCCGAGCCTGGGGATCGCCAAGAGGCCTGAGACTAAGAAGCCCGTGGAGGAGTATCTGAGCGGGCAGGGGCGTTTCCGCCACCTGTTCAGGCCTGAGAGGCGGGACGACCTGCTGAAGAGTATCCAGGATGGGGTCGACCACAGGTGGGAGATCCTCCTAGAGAAGGCGGGTCTATGACCGTCCTCTCTTAAAAAATTCTTTTAATACTTTTTTCTAGGGATGGACCTCTGCTTTTGGTAAGAGGGTGGGCGCAACTAAAATTATTGGGGGTTCTTAAGAGGTCATACCATCATGCTCGGGAGATTCCATCCAGGGCTGTTGGTCCACGCTTTTAAGATGTTAGTCGCACCCGTGGGCTACGTTATAGTTTATTGTTTTTATCGTTTAGTTCGTGATCTCTTTAGACATACAAATATTATTATGAACGACTTGGTGGGGTCGGTTGGCGTCCGCGAATATTATGATAGGTTGTATGGTTTCCCGTCTGTTATGACGTGTTCTGGGACCAGCTGCCGCCACTCCTCGAGCCATTTCAGGTCTCTGTCCTTCTCCCGGAGGTCGTCCGGGAGCATCTCGGGGATGGTCTCGACGGCGCTCCCTATGGGGTACCAGCGTCCGCATTCGGGGCATACGAGGAGCCCTGTGTCTACCTCCATCATGTTCAGGTACCTGTAGAGGGTGTCTAAGTCGTCGGCGTGGTCTTTCAGGAGCTGCTCCTCCGTCTTCTCGCCCTCCAGTTGGGCTATCTTTTCCTTGGTGATGGTTAGCATGTCTGCGGCGTCGTTTACGCCGGACGCGTCCACTATCTTGCTTATTGCGGGGGGGCTTATCGTCCCGTCGGTCAGTTGCTTTGCGAGTTGCTTGTGCTTCTTCTTGAGCTCGTCTGAGGGCTGCGTTGCCTCAGCTTTCAGCTCCTTGATCTCCTCCGCGCTTGTCTCCCAGCGGAAGAAGTAGGCGTCCAGGGGGTGGTGCTTGTCTATGGGGCATGCGAGTATGTTCAGGAGCCATGGCTTCATGGTCTGTCGATATTTTGTGGTGGTAGTTGAATAAAAGGATGTTATATTCTGAGGAGGTTGTTCTTGGTGAGTCTGGGCCATCCCGTCTTGGCGTACTTGATCATCTTGGGGTTGGCTTTTAGCCATCTGTACATGTGCCAGAAGCTTTTGCTCCATTTCTCGGTTCTGTCGGGGATGGGTTCGTAGCCGAGGTTGCGTATCTCGTCGAGGTAGGCTCCTTCTATGAGGTCCTGTGCCCGTCCCTCGACCTTGACTCTTTCTACTATCTCTTCTCCGTATGATTTCTTGAGGTTGACCGCGGCTTTGTCGAGGATGTCTCCTCTGCAGATCTCTATCTTCTCGTCTTTTCTTGGGTTCAGTCGTTTGACTAGTTTCTGGGCGATGAGTGCGGTCTCGTCCCTGTAGGTCTGCTTTTTGAAGAGGGGTTTCTGGAAGTGCTTGACGTGGACGACGTCGTAGACGAAGTCGTCCGTCTCGGGCCTGTAGGCTCCTATGACTGCGCCGTGGAGGAGGTCTCCGTAGCCTGCGTCGTCGATGAGGATGGTCATGGGGGGTCTCTGCTGCGTCATCCTTCTTTAAGCTTGTTGACGATCTCCTGGGCCTTGGGGAAGCGGATGTCTCCGGATTCAACGATGAGCGTTACGGCATTGGCTATCATTTCGCCCTCGGCTCCGGCCATGACGACGAGGTTGCGGGCGTGGAGGCGCATGTGGCCGTGCTGGATGCCCTCCTGGACGAGGGCGCGTAGGGCTCCTAGGTTCTGGGCGAGGCCGACTGCCACGAATATCTCTGCGAGTTTCAGGGCTTTGGTGACGCCCATTATCTTAAGGGCGAGGCGGGCGGTGGGGTGGGTGCGTGTGGCTCCTCCGACGATGCCGACTGCCATGGGCATCTCTAGTACGCCGACGAGGTCGCCGTTCTTGTTCTTGCTCCACTTGCTGAGGGATCTGTAGCGGCCTGTCTGGGCGGCGTAGGCGTGGGCTCCTGCTTCGATGGCTCTGTGGTCTTGGGCGACTGCGAGGGCGGCGGCGATGACGCCGTTCATGATGCCCTTGTTGTGGGTGGAGGCCCTGTAGGGGTCGGCGTCGGCGAATGCCCAGGCTGCGACTATGTCGTCGACGACGTGTTCTCCGCCGATGTTCTCCTTCTTGACGGTTGTCTCGGCTTTGGTGAGGCGTCTGTCGGCTAGATTGGTGATGATGCGGAGGAGGACGCGTCCGCCGGTGATCTCGTTGACTAGGGGTGCGAGGGTTTCGCACATTGTGTTGACTGCGTTAGCGCCCATGGCGTCTCTGCAGTCGACGAGGAGGTGGAGTATGAGCATCTTGCCGGCCTCAGTCTCGAGGACCCTGTGCTCGATGTCCCTTGCTCCTCCGCCGAACTTGACGAGGATGGGGTCTTGCTCGTTGGCGAGCTGGAGGAGCTTGTCCTTGGAGTCCTGGATGGCCTTGATGGCCTTGTCCATGTCGGGGATCTCCAGGACCTGGATCTGGCCGATCAT
>JAUWDP010000143.1 GCA_030608725.1 Candidatus Bathyarchaeota archaeon | reverse complement strand
GGAGGAGCGGTTCGCCCTTGAAAACCGGGGAAAATGGCCGGTGCTCTGGGCCGAGGTGGACGACGAATCCAACCTGCCTGACTACCCCTCGGGGCGGGTGGCGGCGGCAGCCGGAGGGCTGACATCCCGCTGGCGGGCGAGCACGGTCTGTAAACGACGCGGCTTGTTTACCCTGGGGCCGTGGACGGTGCGCATGCGGGAGCCCTTCGGGCTTTTTTGCGTCACCCAGCGCTACGAGCAGACTCACAGTCTTCTGATAGTCCCTCCGATTATGGAACTGCCGCCGTAACTCCCCTCCTCGCTCCTGCGGACCGTGAGGTCAACCTCGACTCTGCCCCCCGCGTCCAGGGAAACCTCCCTCTCTGCCTCGAGCCCCCCGGAGACCCAGAGGCTCAAGGGGTAGTCGACGGGCTGATCCAGGAGGTTCTCCAAGCCGATGAGGACCCCCCCGGGCTCCCCCGGAGCTGTTCAGCCGGAGGTCGAAGACACGTACGCCATCATCCGGCTCAGACGGCATTAAATCTCCCGCTTCACTGAACAGGTGTATCTCCAAACCGTTTCCATCCGTGGCTGGCTGGGTCTGAAGGACCCTGTATGCACCGATGGAGACGGCTCCCAGGATCAGTATGAGCAGTGTCGCCTTCGTCTGGCCTCCCCTGAGAACGCTCATTTGGCCCCTCCTCAGGAAAGTTTTATCCAGTTCTAAATATTAACGGGTTATTGAATTCAGGTAAGTATCTCTGCTCCACTAGACGCAGAGTGATCGAGTGATAAAGCGGGGCCTCGCCGGGCTCCCTCTTTATTGTATGCGCTCGCGGGTGTAATCAACCACCTATTGCCTATTAGGTTCTAATAGACAATACTGGAGAAAACACGGCTTTATGGACCGCATTTCTATCTATTCAGATTGTAGACTAGAGTAACTAAAGAAAAAGGGTCTTTCATTTATTCACGTTCATGTGCGATTTTTTCTAGATCAGATAGTGGAAGGTCTGTAGCCTCGTAAAATTTTTTCCCTAGCTCTAATGTCTAGGAATTCTAGATCGTGATGAAAAACCGAAATAAATTGGATATTATTAATATGATATTTCGCAAACTTCCACTCCATACTTTGAGCATATCGATTTTTAACATTTTCAGCTTTGGCATTAAGGAGGCCCCAAAACTCTATACACACTTTGCGCGCGCGGGAGGATGGTTTCCTGGTGGGTGGATTTTGGGTGAAGTGAGATTGTGGGTGGGTTAGAGCTGTTTTATGTATAGATCAACTGAAAACCGCGCACGCTAGCTGAAAGCAAAGATAATCAAAATCCTCTTAATTCGCGCGCCCGACTTGCCATATGACTTGTTATAATTATATCGCAAGTCTTAAGCGTTGATGCGCCCCATACAATTCTGAATGTGAATCCTGCGCGCGCGACGCTCATAAACGTTTAGGGGTGATAAGCGCCCGCAAGAACAATAAGAAGCACACATAAACTAAGAGTAGGTGAAAATGAGATGATGGAAACATTACAGAAAAAACCTAGACTCCTTCGTATTTTCGTTGTTGTAGCCTTTGTTGGACTATATATGGTGATAAATCCGATGCTAAAGCCGAAGCCAGTGACGAGATCGGATAATTCTCAATACGATGATTGGATGAGATACTTTATGCGTCAGCCAGGATACACCGTTGAATACCTAGATTTCGACACGTTTGAAGAAGGTATTGATATAATGAAAGTAGTACAAACCATGAACGCTATAGCCGATCACATCACGTTATACAGTTTAGGACCTGACTTCGAGGAGGCATACCATGGAGCGGTGAGAACTGGGAGGAGCGGTGTAATAAATGAAGCATTGAAAGTAAGATCTTCAGGGGATTATCCAGTGACGCTCTACTACGATGATGAAATGCGATATGTATTCTATATAGGAATAGGATCGGATCCTGATTTGACGTATGGGTATTACTCCTCTATAAGGTAAGGAACTACGTCTTCACATTAACCTTCTTTATTGCGCGCACAGTATCCTACCACTATGTTGGGTAGTCTAGAAGATCTAGGAGTGATCAGCGATACTACCCCATAATTTTTTGGCGCGCGCGAGGCCATCGAGTACGGGTTATCTGCACACGGGTGACACCGTCTCCACTGACGGTTGAATACAGAATGCACTAACAAGACCCTGCCCTACATTAAGTTTTTAGCCTACCCTAAAAATAATATTCAAGGTGTAGTTATGACCGAAGAAAAGACCGAAGTAGGCCTCCCCCTTTTAGGCGGTAAGGCCCCTGAATTCGAGGCTCAGACGACCCAGGGAACACTGAGGCTGTCAGATTACGAGGGGAACTGGCTGGTGCTGTTCTCGCACCCCGCCGACTTCACCCCCGTCTGCACGACGGAGTTCATCGCCTTCTCCGAGATCTACGACGAACTACAGAAGAGGAACACGGAGCTGCTGGGGCTCAGCGTTGACAGCGTCTCGTCCCACATCGCCTGGATAAGGAACGTGGAGGAGAAGATGGGGGTGAAGATACCGTTCCCCATCATCGCCGACCTCAACAAAGAGGTATCCATAAAGTTCGGGATGATCCATCCCGCCCAGAGTAAGACTGAGACAGTCCGATGCGTCTTCATCATGGACCCGCAGAGCATCGTCAGGACCATACTCTACTACCCTCTGACCACCGGCAGGAACATGCAGGAGATCCTCAGGATCATCGACGCCCTCCAGACCACCGACGAGCACAAGGTAGCCACACCGGCCAACTGGAACCCCGGAGACCCCGTCGTCGTGCCCCCGCCCGGAACCACCGAGCAGGCCGAGGAGCGGGTGAAGGAAGGCTACGACTGCAAGGACTGGTACCTCTGCTTCAAGAAGCTGTGATAGCCTTGCCGTGTGTCTCACCTGACGGGAAGCCGACATCGACCGGCATGGTAACCCTTAAGGCAGTGAAAGAGGGGGCATCCATCCCCAAGGACGTAGCGGAAGCCACGGGCCAGCCGATGTTCAGGGTCAGGAGCGGCCTGAGGGAGCTCGTGAACGCGGGCTTCCTGGAACTCGTCGACGATAAGTACACCCTCACGGTAGTGGGGGAGCAAGTGCTGGAGTAACCGACAGAGTTACCACTTTTTTTTAACGTACGCGAAAATACTGAATAAATGGATAACTAGCTGGCTGGCAGCATATTCGCCCCACAATTAGGGCATTTAGTGTCCAAACATGGCACACCCCTCACATGGGGAACCCTGGCTCCGCAGCTGGGGCAGACGCATTCCTTGGGACCGCCTGTGCCCTGCCTTCCACCGCCCCTACCTTGACCGCGACCTCTCGAACTCAACGTATCGACCTCGGAACTACATACAGTATTCAGGTAAAATAGGTTGCTTCTCCCTCTGAATCACTGAACATCACGACTCGGCAGCTTCCTCATATAGAACTTGTATCCCCCGTACTCTAGTTCAATGAGCCTTCGTTCATCCAATAATTTTCTTACCACATTCCAATCTGACCCTGCCTTAGAAAGCAGTTCTGCGACCCCTTCCTCCCTCATGGGGTGCACCGAGGATATGCTGAGAAGGTCCTCCTCCACGTTACCTGTGAAAGCGAAAGCGTTCCCCTCATACCCAATCAGATACTCGACGTGATCCAACTTCCCGTCGAATATCTGGTAAGCCCTGTTTATGGCCTGCTCGTCTGCGGGTCTCACCCACCTCTCAGCGGGAGGTCTAGTAGGTATCGCTATGTAGGCCTTGCTGGGTCTCAACGTCGCAAGGAAGTCGGCGATCTTCTCCGCCTCCTCGACGCCATCGTTGAGACCATGGATCAGCATCGTCTCCGTGGCCAATTCTCCCTTGTACATACCCGCGAAATCAACCATACCTTGAAGGACGGTTTCATGCCTCAATGCGCTGTGAGGTCTGTTCACCCTTCGCCACATCTCCTCCGTGACGGCGTCGACCTTCAGTGAAACCCAGTCGGCCTCGCTCAGGTCCTCCCTGACATCCTCACGCCACAGAAGGGAGGCGTTCTCTATTACGGCAATCTTTATCCCCAGACGTTTCAAGAGCCTGATCTCGGTTCCAAGGTCAACGTCAAGAGTGGGCTCACCATCAGGCACAATGGTAAGGTAGTCTATGCGCTCATCCCTATCCCGTGCCTTACGTATCTGTCTCTCAGCATCTGAGACGATTACTGTCGGGTCGTAGAACTTCTGCCTCTCAGATTGAAGTTTAATCGTTCGACCGAGTTGACAGTAGACGCAGGCATACGTGCATATCTTAGGGGGGATGTTGTTTATCCCTAAGCTCTGTCCTAGCCGCCTCGATGGGACGGG
>JAUWDP010000319.1 GCA_030608725.1 Candidatus Bathyarchaeota archaeon | reverse complement strand
CCTTTACCGACCCATTCGTCCGCTGGATGGAGCTTGGCCCCATCCTTGTCTATCTTGAGGAGCCAGAATTTTTTCTCCTTCGGCTGGCCCTCCACCACTACGGCCTTGTATCCCAGTCGGGCGAGCTTCTGGCTGAAGGGTGTGCCGGCGTTCGCCTCCTTGATGCCTCCGGTCAGAGGGGATTTCCCCCCCACCGAGAGCCTCCCTGAGCTGGGGGCGCTGGTTCCTGTGACTATGCCGGGGGCGAAGACCACCTTGTTGTTCGGTCCTATGGGGTTGCAGAGGGGGTCTACCTCATCGCAGATGATGTAATCCGTCAGCCATCGGCCACCCATGTGTTTGTATTTCTCAGGGGCGTCCGACACCTTTGCTTTCAGTTTTGACATGTCTACACGAAGAATTTTATTCATCTCAGATCGACCTTTTACGTTGTCCAAGTATTAATGGATACCACCAGTTATTAAAGTTGCAATCTAAAGGAAAAAACGAGTTTTCACCCATTATGACTGTGTATACGATGCACACAGACTGCTGATGCTTTCCTACCTCGGGTTCGAACCTCGCCCAAGACTTCACACCAACACCAGACCAACATCCCACGGGATAACAAAAAGTGTTGTAACTCAGGGAAGGTTATTCTTTACAGCGAAGCCCGCTTCTCTAATGTATCCATCGTCCGCATCTACCACCCCTTGCTCAACGAGGACCCAAACGGCCACGATTAAAGGTGACCAGTTTCTGATCAGCTTTATCCAGAACACCTATCTCCCTTAACCACCCCCCATATGGTATCGAGGTGAAATGAATGGACGAACACAGAAGGCGTCGTCATGATGACCCCGAGGACATTGCGGCCATATTAGACACGGTTTCGGACAAAGTCCCGGCCATGATAAAGGGGATACTGAACTCGTTGTTCTCCCCCGAGTCAGCGGCCAACATGGGCAAGGCGGTCGCAGAGTTCCGGAAGACTCTGGTCGAGGGGGGCATCCCGGAGGAGGATGCCATGGCCATGACTCGGGAGTACCTGCAGACCCTGACCAACTGGCAGGGCATCATGAAGGGAGCCAGGTTCGGCGTACACCCCAGAGAGGAGTAAACCATCAGTGGGCGTGCAGAGAATCCTTAGAACCATTTTTTATGCTACTAAGATGATGTTCAGCTTCCCGGGCCTATTCGTGAGCTATTACTGTAGGCGGCGGAAGGCCGTGGGCCAGTTTAGAAGGGAGTTGATCGAGTCGGGCTTCTCCCCCTCGGAGGCGAAAGAGCTGGCCGACAACTATCCGTTCAAGCTCGGGGAGGTTGTGAGTATGGCCCGACAATTTTCTAGAAACTAGAGCCTCTCGAAGACCCTCTTGACGTCCTCGATGCTCTCTCCCAGGATCTCTAGATCGTCGATCTCTCCGAGACCCTTCTCGTGGGCCATCCTGAGGTGGCCGATCCCGTGAGGGTCGAAGCCCATTGCCCTGCAAGCGGTGGAATCCGTGGCGACCGGGTCCGCCCCCGCGATGATGGTGTCCATCTGGACCGGTTTCCCGTGGACCGGCCCCCGCCCCTCCATGGCGACGAAGCCGTCAATGACGGTCAGCGCCGGTCTCAACACGGTGTTAATATCCAGGATGACCTTGTGCATCCCCCTCATGTGATACCTGCCCTTGAACTTGTCCGGGAGGAGGCCGAACATGTTCTTCATCCCCAGGGTGACCCCTGTCTCGCTGTGGGTCTTCATTTTCGCGGCGCTGATGACGGCGGACTCTGCCACGATCCGGGGCACAGTTATCTTCGACAGGGCCTTGCCGTCCGGTATAGGCAGCTCCACCCTGTCCTTGACGTGCCTGAGGTTGATCCACTCGACGCCGTTGCGTTCGCACATCTCCGCCATGCCCGTCACCTTGAAGGCCTTGGTGGCGTTGGTTATCGTCGCGTCAGACTCGACCACCAAGACCTCCACGGGTAGCTCCAGAAGCTTACTGATGATGGCCTCCACGACGATTGGGTCGGTGGTGGCTCCAGTGTCCCACGCCTTCGTCGTGATGAAGTTCACCTTGACGAGGATGCGATCCCAGCCCTTCAGTGCCTCTCTGTAACCGATGAGATCTAATGCTCTGTAAACGGGTTCATGGCCTCTAGGCCCCTTGACGATGGCCACCCTCGACGACGTCATCCTATGTCTTCCCGAAACG
>JAUWDP010000363.1 GCA_030608725.1 Candidatus Bathyarchaeota archaeon | reverse complement strand
GCGGAGAAGGCATTTAAGCGAACGGAAGGGTATGACTCTGCAATAGTCTCATACCTAGATGGATTGGAGGAGTAGAATATGTCAAGATCTCTGCGTAAGAGGTACAGCACGAAGCTCGAGGAGGACTTTCCTGCTCAGATGAAGCTCGTCATCGGCGATGAGGAGGTCATCTACGAAAAGTCAATGAGCCTCAGGTACGGGGAGAACCCCCATCAGCCTGCGGCGTTCTACAGCCCCAAGGTAGGGCCCCTCACGGTGGGAGCCCTCAACGTACTGAAGACTGGAAAGGGGGGTCTCAGCCAGACCAACGTGGAGGACATCAACAACAGCCTCAGCATCGTCAGATTTTTCAACGATCCTGCCTGCGCAGTGATGAAACACGTGAATCCATCGGGAGTCGCTGCATCCAAGAGCCCCAACGATACACTGAGGGATGTCTACATTAGAGCCCGGGACTGCGACAGCCTCGCCGCTTTCGGGAGCGTCGTCGGATTCAACGCAAACATAGATGTGGGGACGGCGGAGGAGATACTCTCCAACTATGTCGAGGTTGTAGTGGCTCCCTCATACGACGATGAGGCTCTTACCGCCTTCGAGGAGAAGAAGAACCTGCGAGTTATCCAGGTAGAGAACCTAGATAGGATGAGCCGATTCATTGGGGAGGACCCTGGCCCCCACTCCATCTCAACCCAGATGGACGGCTCCATCGTCCTCTCCGTTCCCCTTCTCACGAAGATCCGTGGACCGGAGGACATCAGATGGGTCACTGAGAGGGAGGCGACCGCTGACGAGATCGAAGACCTCCTGTTCTCGTGGTACGTCTGCCTCAACGTACGCTCCAACAAGGCAGTCCTCTCCAAGGGGAGGGCGACCCTGGGAATCGGCACAGGACAGCAGGACCGAGTGATGGCCGTCAGGCTCGCCCTGGATAAGGCCGCAGAGAGAGGGCACAAAGACGAGATCCCAGGGTCGGTGTTAGCCACGGGCGGATTCTTCCCCTTCAGGGACTCCATCGACCTTCTTGCCGAGTACGGGGTCACAGCTTGCCTACAGCCGGGGGGCGCCCAGAGGGACAAGGGGGTCATCAAGGCCTGCAATGAGCACGGCATCGCCATGGGCTTCACAGACGAACGCTGCTTCAGGCACTTTTGACCCCACTTTTACTCTACACCGTCAAGTTGTTTCTACGAAAATTATTTTATCTATAACTAATGTCAACAAATTCAGTGTCCGAAATGAGCGTAATAACTGAGAAGATTGGATACTGTGGGATAGACTGTGGCGGATGCCCAGCATACCTCGCCACCAAGGAGAATGACACCTCCAAGTTGGTTGAGCTGGCTAAGCAATGGAGCTCGGATGAGACGTCCTTCAACGCTGAGGAGATGGTCTGCGACGGATGCCAAGGCCCCCGTGTGTTTAAGTGGGCGAACGAGTGTCCACCTAGGATATGCGGAGTCGAGAAGGGTCACCACACCTGTGCTGATTGCGGCGAGTACTCGTGTGAGAAGCTTGAGAACGCCTGGAAGATGATGGACGAGAACGGGGAGGCAGCCAAGAAAAACCTGGACGGTTTAAAATAGCTCTCTACACTGGGTCCCTCAACAGGGGGGAGGTCGAGCAATGGGGTCCCCCCAGCATGTCAAGGTAGCTGTCCTCCCACCCTTTCACCTCGATCCCGTGGGCCCTCAGCTCCCCGTTTGTTACGTGGTTTCTCTCGAAGGCGACTATTTTTCCAGGCTTCAGCGTC
>JAUWDP010000145.1 GCA_030608725.1 Candidatus Bathyarchaeota archaeon | reverse complement strand
ATCCACTCAGCGATCCTGTGCCCCTCTGTGGCGTGCTCCCACGAGATCTTGACCCCGAACTCCTCGGCGATGCGCACCGCCGTGGCGATGTCATCCGCCCTGTGGGCGTGGGCCCTCAAGGGGATCTCCCCCTTGATCACCGGCACCAGGGCCTCCATCTTGAGGTCCACCTCGGGCCTCTTCTCGGGGTCGTCCTTGAGCCTCTCCCTCTTCTCCATGTAGCCCTTCGCCTTCTGCAGCCACTCCCTGAGGACCCCGGCGACCCCCATCCGGGTCGAGGGCATCCTCTTCAGCCCCTGGCCGTAGACCCGCCTTGGGTTCTCCCCGAAGGCGATCTTCATCCCCGAGGGCTCCCTCACAACCATCTCGTCGATGACCACCTTGGGGGCCGTCTTCACAACCACGCCCGTGCCCCCGATGACATTTGCGCTCCCCGGCAGTATCTGGACCGTCGTGATCCCCGCCTTCAAGGCGGCCTCAAGCCCCCCCTCGTTGGCGTTGGCCTTAATCCCGTCTAGGGCCCTCATGTGGGGCGTCGCCGGGTCCGTGGCCTCGTTCCCGTCGCTGCCCGCCCAGCCTATCTTCTCCTCGGAGATACCGATGTGGCAGTGGGCCTCGACGAGCCCCGGCATTACCACCTTCCCGGAGACGTCGATTACCTCGGCGTCGTCCGGGACCTTGATCCTCTTACCCACCTTCACGATCTTGCCGCCGTCAACGAGGACCGTCCCCCCGTCGATGACGCCCTTCGTGATCGTGTAGACCTTCCCGCCCTTAATCGCGAGCATGATAATCCTCCCATACGGGCTGTCATCAAAGACTAAATGATTTTCCTCTCCCCCCGTCACCCCTTTATAATTCATCGCCCACCTCGAAGAAGAATGAAGCTCGAGCAGGCCCTGGGCCTCCTCTTCTTCGGCCTCACCCTCGCCGCCTACGCCGTCCTCTTCTACCTGGGACGGAGGTGGAGACGCGAGTTCGAGGCGAAGGGGGTCACATACTGGCAGGCCCCCAAGGAGGAACGCCTCCGGGAGCTCACAGACGACGTCTTCCGCCCCAGGCTCTTCGCCGCCTTCTACGGCCTCGCCTACTTCGCCAACGGCTACATGAAGATAACATTCTCCATGTGGGCCCCCCTCTACCTCCTACAGGTCCGAGGCGTCTCCACGTTCGACGCCGCCCTCTTCCTGGGCCTCGTCTACATGTCCTGGCAGTGGAAGATGTTCATAGGCCTCCTCTCCGACGGTTTCCCCATCACCTTCAGGGGGAACACCTACAGGAGGCTTCCCTTCTTCCTCGCCGCTGGCCTCCTCAGCCTCATCGCCCTCCTCGGCTTCCTCGCAACTGACCCCACCAGCGTCCCCGTCTGGTCCCTCTTCTTCCCCCTCTGCCTCGCCATGACCACCGCTGGTGCCCTCTTCGACATCGCCGCCGACAGCTTCGCCGTGGACGTGACACCCCCCGAGTACCACGCCCGTGTGCTCGGCGGGGTGAACACCTTCGGGATGGCCGTCGGCGGGGTCGCAGCCAGCCTCATCTCCCCCTACCTTATCTCCGTGGGCAGCTACTGGCTCGTCTTCATGAGCGGAGGGCTGGCGGGGATGCTCGCCTTCTCTTTCCTCATCCTCAAGGAGCCGAAGCTGGAGAAAGAGCGCCTCTTCAGCAGGGAGGCCATCGCCTTCACATTCACCGAGAGAACCGTCCTCGTCGCCTCCCTCCTCATGGTCGGCACAGCCATAGGCACCCGCCGACTCAGCAACCCCACCGGGGGCATGTTCACCCTCATCATGAACGAGATCGTCGGAGGATTCACTCCCACCACGGCGGGGAACATAGCCGTCGTCACCCTCCTCGCCGGGATACCCGCATCCATCGTCGGCGGCTGGGCGGCCGACAGGTGGGGGCACAAGCGGGTCTACACCCTCACAGGGGTCGTCATGATGCTCTCGGGCTACCTCTGGATGACCCTCAAGCCCGGGATGACAGCCTGGTTCGTCACCCTCGCAATAGTCTCCAACTTCATCGAACGGGTCAACTCCGGCGGCAGGATGGCCCTCATGGCCGACGCGACGCCCCTCGCCCTCTCCGCCACCGTCTTCCAGATGTACATGTCCTTCAGCTGGGTGGGGAACATCCCGGCGTCGATAATCGTGGGGTACCTGCTCCCCAGGAACATCCCTCTCCTCTTCGCCGTCCTCTCCAGCTTCACCCTGGTGCCCCTGCTCCTGGTCCGGTACCTGGAGCCCTACGAGGCCGCCAAGGCCGTGACCGTCTGAGCCCCTAAGCGTCCTCCACGTTCAAGTAGAGGTTTCGACCGCTGGGGAAGTCGTACACCTGCCCCTTCAACGGCTTCACCATCTGATGCACCGTGACGACCATCTTCCGGTAGCCCTCAATCAGCTCCTCCAGTGGGCTCCCCTCCTCGCAGACCAGCGTGACGAAATGGACACCCCTCTCGATGGCCATGTTCTTCACGTGCTTCAACAACTCCCGGCAGCTCCCCACGTCACGGTACGCCACCGGGACGAAGATTATCTGGAGTGACTTCTCGCCGTAACCAGGGAACCTCGGGACATCCGTAAACAGGCTCATCACCCTGAGCATGAAAAACTGCACCCTCATCCTGAAGTTATACTTGACCACCCTCGGGGCCAACACCTTGTAGTACTCCCAGAAACCCAGAACCGCGCCGATCTTTCCTCCCTCATCGTAGACGAGGATGTTCTTCAGGTTGAAGTGGGGCATCCTCTCGACGTAGTCAAGGAACGACTCCACGGTGAAGGGCAGCCAGAAGTCCTGACCCTCGTAGCACCCGTTGATGAGAGCGACGGCCTCGGGGACGTCCTCAACCCGTAGGGGCCTGATGCTGCCGGGGCTGAGGGTCTCCTCCTCCTTGTACGCCATGACGAGGTTCTCCCTGACGTTCTTCCAGGGGACGTACCCCATCTTCTCCGCCATCCTGATGGAGGGGACGTTCTCCTCAACGATGAAGACGTAGATGAGGTCGGCGTCCACGCGCGCCGCGACCCCGTCCACCTCCGCCTGGAGGCGATCCCCTTCCTCCTGTGCTCGGGGTCCACCATTACCCCGAAAGCGTACATCGCCTTGCACAGGACCCCCCCGACGTAGGCCTCCCTCAGGGCACACTCGATGGAGCCCACGATCTGCCCCCCCTCCTCGGCCACGAAGGTCCACCGCCTCTCGTAGGGCATGGACCTCGCGAAGAAGTCCGCCGACCTGTCGAACTGGAAGACGAGGTCGGTCCCCTGGGGGCACCTCAGTTGAAGCGCTAGGAGCGCCTCGTTGTCCCCCGGTTCAGCCTCCCTGATACCGATGGCGCCTTCCATGATATCACCTTTCTATTTTTCGATAAATCAGTTTGGAGGCCATGCCCCTTCTAGATAAGGACATTTGCACACTGATTTGGCCTCGATGCGCGCGCGCCTGGACAGAGAAGATAAGGCAAACGCATTAGCTAATCTCGCTGTTTCTGCCATGAGAATAAGAAATATACAGATGGAGATAGAATATCTATCAAAATACATTATTACCTGCCCAGACGACTGGACTGAACGCATCTTAAAAGCTGATAAAAGACTAGACGAATTAACACGATAGTATATTGAGCGCATAAAAAAGGGGGAAGGATGCGGGGGATATCTCCACTAGGGGTAGAGTTCGAATCTCTCCCGGGCTACCATCGCTTGAGCGGGTAGAATACTGTTTTAGGGTTTATGGGGGCCGCGCGCGCGAAGTTTGTTAATTACTCGCATGAAGAATTTTTTATCATTCGAGCGCTACCATGAGTTACTTCTATCGCTCCCCCTTCGTATGTTTCCATACATAGGGTATTACACTTCGGTTTATTGACATAAATCATACAGCATTCTACATCATTGAATAATTGTTGGGTTACTTTTTCTTGATCGTTCTTAGTAATTACTCCTGTTTTAAACCATAGACCCGAATTTGGTTCGTTTTGTTTTTCTTTTTTCATACAGGCGTCCGCATCATGTGGCTGTTTGAGTCTTTCTCTAATGGTTTGCTCGAAAGCCTGACCAATATAAAGAAGTTTCTTGGGTGTAATCGAGTTTCTATCTTTATTATAGACGCAGGCATAGATCGCGTAGAAACCTTTCTCATCTAAGTAGTCCAGTTTTGAATTGTCAATGTTTGAAAGTCTTGATGCGTTTGTTGTCCAGGTTATTCTTACCTTAGCCATACTGATACGTTTAGTGATAGTTATTATATCAATTTTTATATCTAAAAATGGTCATATTCATACACTCGC
>JAUWDP010000104.1 GCA_030608725.1 Candidatus Bathyarchaeota archaeon | reverse complement strand
CGAGGGGGGGCGAGTCGTAATCTGCGACCTATGCGGGGGAGAACCAGAGTGCGCTAAGATCTGCGAAAGGGCCGGATACGGAGCCCTCTTCAAGGGGACGAGGTCCCCATCAGTAAACTACGACCTGTACGCCAAGGACCCTGAGGAGATCACCAAGAACTTGGCGATCAACCTCTACGGCGAGAGAGGGGAGGAGCTGTCAGAATGACCCTAGGTTACAACGGTAGGATAGCCGAGGTGGACCTAACAGGGGGGAAGGTCTCGGAGTACAGGCCAGACGAGAAGGTCCTCAAGGACTACATCGGGGGCAGGGGGCTGGGCGTAAAGATCCTCTGGGACAGGTTTGGAGGCAAGTGGAGGAGCGTTGACCCCCTGGGACCCGAGAACCTCCTTCTCGCCCTTACCGGTCCGCTGACGGGGTACGTCTCTGGGACCAGGATATGCGTCACAGGGAAGTCCCCGCTCTCAAACGGGATCGTGGGCTCCACCGCAGGCGGAGAGTTCCCCTTGGAGCTGAAGACTGCAGGATACGACGGGGTCATCGTCACAGGGAGGGCTGAAAATCCCGTCTACGTGCTAATCACAGACGATGGGGTTGAGATCAAGGATGCCTCGAAGCTATGGGGGCTGGACGGGAAGGAGACCATCAAAGCCCTGAACAGTGAGGTAAGGGGGCTCCTGAAGGAGAGGAACCCGAGCTTCGGACTCTGGAAGGAGCCCGGGATGATCTACACAGGCCCAGCCGGCGAGAATCTGGTTAGGAACGCAGCTGTGATGCAGAAATGGTCTCACGCCTGCGGCTACGGGGGATACGGAGCCGTGATGGGCTCCAAGAACCTGAAGGCACTTGTGGCTAAGGGCACAGGTCCACTACCCGAGATAGCGCATCCAGAAGAGCTCCAAGCACTGCTGAATGAAACCTACGACGCCGCCTTCGGTAACCCTCAAAGGAACTTCTGGGGGACGGGGGCTATGGGCTACTCCGTGGGAGCATCGAGCTCCGCCGAGCCCGTGAGGAACTGGCAAGAAGAGTGGCACAACGAGAAAAGCATAGGAGTCATCAACTTCGAAACCCGGAACTGGGTCAAGAGAAACTGGAGCGACTACGGGTGCACAAGAGCATGCATGAAGCTAGCCGTTGTCAAGACCGGACCTCTGAAAGGAGCGATAACTGATAACCCCGACTACGAGCTTCAGGCCTACTGCGGCACAAACCTGGGGATATTCGACCCGGACGGCGTGGTCTACATGGCCTCTGTAATCGACGACCTAGGCCACAGCGGCATCAACGGAGCTAACACTATAGGCTTCGCAGCGGAGCTCTTTCAGAGAGGCATCCTGACGAAGGAGGACCTAGATGGCATCGAGCCGGTCTGGGGAGACACAAAGGCGATGGGCGAATTGGCCTACCTCATAGCGGAGAGAAGGGCTATAGGAGACGTCCTAGCGGAGGGCACCTACAGGGCTGCCAAGGCAATCTCCGAGATGAAGGGCGTAGATGTCATGAAATATGCTGTTCAGTTCAAGGGGATCGAGGTTGGAGCCCACGGGATACGTACAGGAAGACACTTCCCATACCTGGGCTACGCCCTATCCGTCCAAGGAGGAGATCACACATCCATACCACGCCTACCTATGAGCGAGGCGCGAAGCACCATAGGGGACACAATGGTCGTCTGCACTATGGAGGTACCAAGGTTGGAGAACATTATCTGGAGGTACCTCAAGGTCGTGACGGGATGGGAGCTGAGCCAGGAGGACTGGATAAACGTCAACGGGAGGCGGATAGTCCAGATTCAGCGAGCGGTCATCCTGCTGGGAGGCCCCGACGTGATCTGGGATCCAGACGTCGACGACGACAACCCCCCAAGGTGGTACGAGCCCCTTCCCAGTGGGCCCTTCGAGGGGTCGGCCCCCGACAGGGCTACTTTGATGGAGGAGCAGAAGACAGCATACGCCGACCTAGGCTGGGATAGCCGAGGGATCCCCTCCTCGGAGGAACTCCAGAAGCTCGGGCTTCACGACGTCGATAAGGTACTCGAACAGCTCCGAACCTAGCTTTCATCCTTCTCTTTTTCCAGAAGGTGATGGGCTACTTCCCGCACCCACTCGCCTGACTCCTGTCTCGCCACAACTGCAACGAGGAAGTCCCTCCATTCGACCTCAAGGGCCTCCTGCCAATCCCGGAAGGCTTTGAGGAGGTTCTTCTGGGCAGCAAGATGATATGTACAGTACTCGGAGCCATCCTCACGTCGCCTCCAGCAGAGGGAGCAGCCCTTATTCATCCGTAGATCCTCCCCTCTTTGACGGACAATCGATGTTTATGCAAAGCTCCCACGGGCTCCTGCCCCTCGAGGTGACCTTTATGATGGGGGCCCCACATTCATCGCAGCTTCTTCCTGTGGTGGTTATCCTGCCTCTCTGGGGCAACGGGTAGCTTGTGGTACACTTGCCATCGAAGTAGTTGCTGCATCCGGCGAAACGTTTCCCCGTCTTCTTGTTCACGATGATGCGGAGGTGCCCGTCTCCACACCCGGGGCACCTGCCCAGGTAGCTAGACAGCTTCTCTTCCCTCGTAATGGCGCCGGATATCTCTGAGCCTATAAGTCCCTCATGGGCTTTGAACCCTGACAGCGTTGACTCCAACATTTCAACGGTTTTCTTGATGGTGTTTTCCCTTGAGAACTCCCCTCTTTGAATGCGCCCTATGTCCTCCTCGAGGCTCCGGGTCATCTCCACGGACAGGATATCTGGAGCATACATCTCCAGATTCTCAACGATCGTGAACCCGAGATCCGTGATCTCGGTGGTGCTGCCCTTGACGTAGCCCCTCTTGAAGAGGGTGTCCACTATATCGGTCCTGGTGGCCTTCGTCCCGAGCCCCTCGTCCTCCATGAGCCTCAGGAGGCTGCCCGGGTTGAACCTCGCAGGGGGTTTCGTGTACCTTTCGAGGGATCGCAGCTTTGCAATCGGCACCTTCTGACCTTGGCTGAGTTTTGGGAGCTCAGATCCATTCTCCTTGACGTAGGGCTTGTAGAACTCTATCCATCCCTCCTCGACGAGCTTCGTTCCCCTGAGGAAGAAAGCATAGCTACTCCCTTTCGCATCCACTGTGACCTTCGCCGACATGTTCTCTCTTACTGCTGGTCCGCCGAGAGAGGCCATGAACCTCCTGCAGATGAGGTCGTAGACACGGGCGTCCACTTTAGTAAGCTTACCAGGAACAGCTCCAGTGGGATGAATGGCGGGATGAGCTGGATCATCCTTCGCGCCTTGTACGGGACGCAACTTGGACTCTTTGAGGAGAGAGGCCGCCAGCCTCGTGTACCCCTTTCTTCTCCTGAGGCCCTCAAGGATGCCCCTGACGTCTATCGTGGGGGGGATTCGCTGGCTTGAGGTCCGAGGGTAGCTGATATAGGTGCTCAGGTAGAGCCTCTCGGCAGAGTTTAGGGTTGTGCGTGGGGAATACCTGAACTTGCTAAAGGCCTCTCTCTGCAGGTCCCCGAGGCTGAATGGAGGAGGCGGAGGCTGCTTGACCTTCCGAGTTGAGACCGTTGAGATAACGCCATCCTTGCCCCGGCATGCCCTCACGACCTTGCGGGCATCTGATTTCTTGCCTATTCGGGCTTCGGTGTAGTCTAGGGGGATCCTCCTTCCCTCAATCGTGGTCTCAGCTTTGATTACCCAGAACGGGGTGGGCACGTGGGTCCTGATCTCAACCTCTCTCTCCTTCACGTTGTTTAGGGTGGGGCCTTGCACTCGTCCTATGCTCAGGGTCTTGAACGTGCCAGAGGCGTTCTTCAGGGAGAGGGATAGGGCACGGGTCAGGTTTATCCCGAAGAGCCAGTCGACCTCGTGGCGGGTCCTCCCGGCCTCGATTAGTGGGTAATCTAGGGTGGGGGACATTCCTTCCCAGGCCTTTAGGAGGTCCCTCTCAGTGAGCGTGGAGTATCTCATACGCTTTGCCTCATGTAGACTGCCCTCGCCGCAGACGTTCAGGAGCACCATGTAGGCGATTAGGCTCCCCTCCATGTCGAGGTCGCAGGCGCTCACGTAGCCCGTGGCTCCCTCGGAGGCGCGTTCGATGGCCTGAATGAACCCCTTCGTCCTTGCCCGCCTCTTGTCAGCCTCGTGGGCTGGAACCCACCTGTAATCATAGACAGGGTATGTCCACTTCCCGCCGTCCTGGGCGATACTGAACAAGTGACCCAGTGCGGAGACAACTACCAGCTCATCGCCGTCGCGCCTTGCGATGAAAAGAGAGACTCCCCCCTCGTCGTATGCCTCAGGAGCACCGTCTTCGTCAAGGGCGTGGGCTATCCGCCTTGTGGCAATGGGCTTCTCGCAGACGACGAGGATCCGTTCCATCAAGTCACTCTCTTCATTGCCAGATCTAATCAAAAAGAGTTAGGTAGATCTAGTCCCGGGTAAGTCTGATGTTCTACGGATGCAGACTATGATGAAATGGAGAGGGGTTTTGGCCCTCTATGCTATTTCAGGTATTTCCGCATGTGTACGGGGGTTGCATGGGGGAGGGGGAGGTCTTTCATCGTCTTGAAGCCGGGCTCGGCGTTTATGACCGTGGGTATCATGTTTGCGGTTATGGCTATTGTCCCGTAGTCTCCGTGTACGCACGGCGTTATCCTCTGGTTGATGGGGGGCTCTCCTCTGATGGTTATGCTGTCGTACTCCTCGGGGGCGCCTATGTAGGCCCTGAAGTCCATGGTTATAAGGTCCTTTCCGCCCGCTTTCCCGTAGGCCATCTGCATGGAGCCCGCGTTGTGCCCCTTGGGTACCTTTATGGCGTCGCTCGCCACGTCGTGGTCCAGGATCACGGGGCTGACGGGGTCGACCTTGATCTCGTCGAGCTCCCACCCTAATGCGTCCGCGATCATCAATATGGACTGCTCAAGGCCTACGTGTCCTGTGATCTCGTGGGCGTCTATCTTCCTCCTGAACTCCTCGACTGTGAGGCCCGCGCCTATCTTCTTCTGGAAGGGTACCCTCCTTGTGGCGGCGTCCATCTGCCTGGTGATGTGGATGTCGTCGACCCTCGTGCACGGCCCCGTGAGGACGATGGGGAGAGTGTCCA
>JAUWDP010000177.1 GCA_030608725.1 Candidatus Bathyarchaeota archaeon | reverse complement strand
CTCCGGGGCCTTAATGTAGACCGTCTTAACGTAGTGGTGCACGACATCAGCGACCAGGAAGCCGAACGCCGAGAATACACCCGGGGAAGGCGGTATGATCACCTCGCCTATCCCCACCGCCTCCGCGAGGTCGACCACTTGGACAGGGGCAGCTCCGCCGAAGGCCACGATGGAAAACTCCCGGGCGTCATACCCCCTCTCGGTGGTTACATACCTGATGCTCCTGGCCATCGTCGAGTTGGCAACCCTGACGATCCCCTCCGCGGCCTCCACAATACCGACCCCCAGCTCCCCGGCGATTCCCGCTAGGGCCCTCCTCGAGGCCTCGGCGTCGAGGCTCATCTTGCCCCCTAGGAAATAGTCTGGGTTGATCCTCCCTAGGATGACGTTGGCGTCGGTGATTGTGGGCTCCGTTCCTCTCATCCCGTAGCAGGCCGGGCCCGGGTCCGCTCCAGCGCTCATAGGGCCCACCCTGAGGGCCCCTCCTGGGTCTACCCAGGCGATGCTCCCTCCCCCGGCTCCCACCTCGACGAGGTCGACGACAGGGATCTTAATGGGGTAGCCCGAGCCCTTCACGATCCTCTCGCCGTGCTCAAGGGGTGAAATTTCGTACTCGGTGGTGACTAAGGGCTTTCCGTTGATAACGATACTGCTCTTCGCCGTGGTCCCTCCCATGTCAAAGGAGATGACCTTCTCCCTGCCCACAAGGCCGGCGATATAGGCAGCTGCGATGACCCCGCCAGCCGGCCCCGACTCGACGGTGTTCACCGCCCTAGTCATCGCGTCCCTGGTGGTCATGAGCCCCCCGTTGGCCTGCATTACCAGAAGCTGTCGTACACCGACGTCCTCTATGGATTTCTCTAGATCCTCGATGTACTTGGAGACGATGGGGCCGATGTACGCGTTTGCCGCTGTGGTGCTCATCCTCTCGTATTCCCGGAACTCAGGTAGGAGTTCCGATGAGACTGAGACATAGGCATCCGGCCACATCGACCCGATGGCTCTCTCGATCTCCTTCTCGTGGCTGGGGTTCGCGTATGAGTGGAGGAGGCAGATGGCTACCGACTCGGCCCCGTTTTCCTTGAGGTGTCTTAACGAGTCTCTGAGGCCTTCGAGGTCCAGAGGCTCTAGGACTTCGCCTGTGTAGGAGATCCTCTCCAGAACTCCCTTTCTTAGGGATCCGGGGACGAGGGGCCTGGGCCTCCCTACAGTCCAGTCGTAGATCCTGGGCCTCGTCTGCCTCCCGATGAGGAGCACGTCCTCGAAGCCCATGGTGGTTATGAGACCGGTCCTCGCTCCTTTCCGCTCGATGATGGTGTTGATGCCGACGGTGCTGCCGTGGATCGCCGAGGAGATCTCCTCTGCAGATGTTTCTCTGGCCTCGGTGATCGCTCTGATCCCCTCGAGGACGCCCCTAGAGAGGTCATCTGGGGTCGTCAGAACCTTCATGAAGTCCATCGCCCCAGTCCCAGGGTCGAAAAGCATGAGATCGGTGAACGTGCCGCCGATGTCGACGCCCAGAAGCAGCCCTGCCCCGGCCATGGAAAGGACTCTCGCCCAGCTCATATTAATAATTTCAACATTAGGAGCTAGTGGTGTGATTGGGATGAAAAGAGAGAGCGCTGTCTTCGTCTTCGAGGCCCAAAAGAACCATGATTCATACATGAAGTTCCAGAGAGAATGGCTCAGCTTGGGCACACCGGATGCTGGCAGATACTTCGATTACACGAGAACGATCAAAGTTCACTAATCATATTTGAGCGCGCGCTCATTATTTTTTATATTCCTTACATAACTTCATGTATGGTTCTATGGTCAAGACCGCTCCTTATGGTTCATGGAGGTCCCCCATCACTGCTGATTTGATCGCCTCAAGCAGCGTTAGGATCAGCGACATACAGGTGAATAGGGGGCGAATCTACTGGTCTGAAATGAGGTCGGACGAGAAGGGTCGTTATGTCGTCGTGGAGTATTCAGACGGAGTGATTCGAGACTGCACTCCTGTGGGTTTCAACGCTAGGACGACCGTCCATGAGTACGGAGGAGGCGCATATACTACCGTTGACGGAGTCGTCTACTACTCCAACTTCGTGGACCAGCTCCTATACAAATACGAGCACGGAAAATCCCAAATAAAAATAACAAACAATGCTGACCAGAGACATGCGGACTTCTTCCATGACACCAAGAGGAAGCGCCTCATCTGCATTAGAGAGGACCACAGCGTCAAGGCTCTTGAAGCTGTTAACACGATAGTGGCTATTTACGTCAATGATGGATCATCACAGACTCTCTATGAGGGCAACGATTTCTACTCCAATCCGCGACTAAATCCAGATGGCAGCATCCTGGCCTTCATGACCTGGAATCATCCGAACATGCCTTGGGATGGATGCGAACTCTGGGTGGCTGAGGTTGAAGGTGATGGCTCGCTGGGTCAGATGACACTCGTCTCAGGAGGCCTGAACGAGTCAGTTGTCCAGCCAGAATGGTCCCCCGATGGCGTACTGCACTTCGTATCAGACAAGGATGGCTGGTGGAACCTGTATAGGTGGCGAGAAGGTAAGGTCGAACATGTTTATCCCATGGAGGCCGAGTTCGGTGGACCCCACTGGGTATTCGGCCTCTCCTATTACGGCTTCGAAAGCGAAAACAACATCGTAGCCATCTACAGCAAGGACGGCCTCAAGCACTTGGCAAGGATAGATGCTGACGAGAAAACCCTTGAAGAGGTCGAGACACAATACACCGACCTGAGCTACATCAAGGTGGAAGAAGGATACGCAGTAGTCATCGGTGGTAACTACAAGACAGCGCCAGAGGTAGTGAAGCTCGATCTCAAGAACGGTGAAACCAGGGTCCTGAAGCGAAGTGACTATACAGAGATCGACGATGGCTACCTATCCACTCCGATGCCCATTGAATATCCGACGGAAAATGGTCTGATGGCTCACGCAATATTCTATCCCCCTGTCAACAAGGACTACAGTCCTCCCGAAGATGAGTTACCGCCTCTCATCGTCAAGGTCCACGGCGGCCCCACGGGCTCGACGACTACAACCCTCAGCTGGAGCATCCAATACTGGACCAGTCGCGGCTTCGGGCTGGTCGATGTAAACTACGGAGGTTCAACAGGCTACGGAAGAGAGTACATGCGCCGTCTGAATGGGAACTGGGGAATAGTGGACGTTGACGATAGCATAAACGCTGCAAAGCACCTCATTGTGCAGAAGCTCGCAGATCCAGAAAGAGTCGCCATCAGAGGAGGCAGCGCAGGCGGCTACACGACGTTGAGCGCCCTCGCCTTCAGAGACTTCTTCAAAGCAGGCGCCAGCTACTATGGCCTCAGCGACCTTGAGGTCTTCGTTGGTGACACCCATAAATACGAGAGCCGATACCTTTTCAGCCTCGTGGGGCCGTATCCTGAGAGAAAGGATCTGTACAAGAAGCGTTCAGCTATCAACTATCTGGACCAGATAAGGGCGCCCATGATCATCTTCCAGGGCCTCGATGATAAGGTCGTTCCCCCTAACCAGGCAGAGCTTATGGTTGACGCTTTAAGGAGGAATGGTCTACCGGTGGCCTACATACCCTTCGAGGGAGAGCAACACGGCTTCCGGATGGCCAAGAACATAAAGAGGAGCCTTGAGGCAGAGCTGTACTTCTACTCAAAAATATTTGGATTTGTACCCTCC
>JAUWDP010000024.1 GCA_030608725.1 Candidatus Bathyarchaeota archaeon | reverse complement strand
TATAAAGCCGTTCTGGAATTGAATGGCGAGTGAAATTGATGGATAACGCCATCGAGGTAGAGGCCCTTGTCAAGCACTTCGGCAGCGTGGAGGCCTTGAAGGGCGCGAGTTTCTCGGTCAATGACCGTGAGATCTTCGGGCTCATTGGGCCCAACGGAGCTGGGAAGACGACCACCCTCAGGATTCTCAGCACCCTGATAAGCCCGACAGCTGGGTTCGCCAAAGTGTTCGGCGTTGACGTCGTCAAAGAGCCGGTGAAGATCAGGGAGATGATCAGCTACCTCCCCGAGGAGGCCGGCGCCTACCAGAACCTCTCCGGCCACGAGTACCTCGAATTCATGGCCGAGTTCTACGACAATGGCGATAGGAGCATCGTGGACATGCTGGAGGAGGGGAAGTACATCTCCGGCCTCGAGGAGAGGCTGAATGACCGAGTGAAGGGATACAGCAAGGGGATGAAGAAGCGGCTCCTCCTCGCGAGGGCCCTGATGATGAAGCCCAAGCTGGCCATCCTCGACGAGCCCACCTCGGGACTCGACGTAATCCATGCGGTCCATGTAAGGCAGACCATTAGGGACTACGTCGACAAGCAGGGGGTGACCACCCTGATCTCCAGCCACAACATGCTGGAGGTTGAGTACCTCTGCCACCGCGTAGCTCTCATCGACGAGGGATTGATCATAGCCGTGGGCACTCCCCCCGAGCTGATGGACAGGTTCAGCGCGGAGAACCTGGAGGAGGCCTTCATGGAGGCTACTAAGCTTGGGTAACCTGAGGTCCCTCGTCGTCAAGGAGATAAAGGAACTCATCAGGGACCCCAAGATCCTGCTAGGCGTCGTGCTAATGCCCCTGATCATGTACCCCCTAATGGGCTCAGCGATGAACATATCACAGCAGTCGATGATGAGGGCCATGGCCTCCGCCTCCTTCGCCGTCTACAACGAGGATGAGGGCGCCGTCGTGGACTCCTTCTTGGAGTACATCTACACCAACAACACGGTGCACACCATCGAGGCTGGATCCCTTGAGGATGCCATCATGGCATTCCAAGACACGAACGCATCCACCCTCCTGTACATCAGGGAGGGGTACTCGGACAACGTCACCCAGGGAGTTAAGGCCAACCTCAAGCTCTACGCTAACCTGAAAAGCCTCTCCATCGTCGAGACGGAGAGCCCCAACGCTGTAAGCGGCCTCATCAACCTGTACAGCTACTACCTCTCAATCAGCAAGATCGAGGGATACATCGCTGAATCCGGGGGAGCAGCCGAGCCGGAGGCCATCAGGAGCCCGATCCGGACATCGTCGGCCTCTATTATCAAGGGGAACGTCCTGGAGGTCGCGCCCTCGGCCATCTTCAACATCGTCATGAACCAGAGCATCACCCTCCCCATGATGACCATGCTCACCCTCGTCTTCGCCATCCAGATGGCGGCCACCAGCATCGCGCTGGAGAAGGAGGAGAAGACCCTGGAGACCCTCATGACCCTGCCCGTGAGCCGCATGACGATACTCGGCGGCAAGCTGGCGGGCTCCATAGTGGTCTCGATCTTCGGGGCCATCGCCTCGATGGCGGGATTCGGCTACTACATGAACTCCACCTTCGCCTTCGCGCCGGAGATGACGAGCATGACGACCGAGGGATTCAGCCTCGGCCTCAAGCCCTTCGGCGTAGCCCTCGTGGGAATAAACATATTCATAACCCTCATCTCATCCCTCGCCCTCGCCATCTGTCTCTCGGTGTTCTCCGACAGCGTGAGGGGGGCTCAGAGTCTGACGGGGATCCTGTTCATACCCATCTTCATCCCCGCCATGATCCTGATGTTCAGCGACATCAAGATGCTGCCGACGACGATGCAATGGATACTCCTGGCGATTCCATACACACACAGCATCCTCGCCACCAAGGCCGCCTTCCTGGGCGACTACTCAGCAGCCATCGGCAGCATAGCATACATCACGGCATTCACGGTGGTCGTGCTCTACATCGCTGCCCGCATCTTCTCGACGGAGAGGATACTCACTTCGAGGTTCACCTTGGATAGAATAAGGAACCTCCTCAGAAGACATTAGGGCCCCCTCCCCTCTTTCTTCTACCCCTCACCATAACGGTTATATCAAGAGGCATCAACTTCACGGATACTCCGGGTGCACGTTATGGTCTCTCGCAAGTTCAAGGGCATCGTCTTCGACCTCGACGGGACGCTGATACACTCCACCATCGACTTCAGGAAGATGAAGAGGAACATGATCAAGGTCCTAGAGGAGAACGACGTCCCCAGCGGAGTGCTGACCACCACCATGATCACAGTTGACATCCTAGAGAAAGCCGAGCATTACTGGGACAAGGCGCAGAAGCCTGAGGACAAGAGAGTGGAGCTACGCGCCGTCATGGAGGAACTCATGAACCAGGGCGAACTTGAGGCCATCCCCCTTGTCAATGAGATAGAGGGAACATCCCAGGCCCTCCGCGAGCTCAGAGAGCAGGGATACATGCTCGCCATCCTGACGAGGAGCCACTACGAATACGCCGTGGAGGCCCTGAAGAAGATAGGGGCCCACGACTGCTTCGACGTCGTCCTCGGCAGGGGGCAGACCCCGCGGCCCAAGCCCTACCCGGAGGCGCTACACCACACTGCTGAGCTGATGGGCCTCGACATGGACGAGCTGCTCTTCGTGGGGGACATGTACCTGGACTTTGAGAGCGCCATTAACTCGGGCTGCGCTTTTATCGGCGTCAACACCAGCGGCAGAGGGAGGAGCTCCTGGAGAGAGGAGGTACCAGATGTATTGCTGGAGAACGTGGCGGATCTACCTAATTACATGTCGAAACCGGTAGCCAGCTGATGACTGAAAGTGGATATTTGGTTTCTGGAGAGATAGGTTTTTATCGATACTTCGAGGATGTATTATAAAATTCAGTTCGAATTGTCAGAATTTGCGTGCATGATGGATGTGAAGATATGTCAAAGAAACAGGAAGAGTATGTTCAGAAGACGAGTCAGGCGATGTCTATTCTCAACAGGGTCTCGGAGGATAACACGACCCCGAGAAACATAAGACGCACGGCCAAGCAGGCCTCAGATCTGCTGCTTGACGAGAGCACCTCCCTCGCCGCCAGGGCGGCCAACGCCATCGACCTCCTCGACCAGATCTCCCAGGACCCGAACATGCCCATGTACACCCGCACCCGGATCTGGAACGTGATAAGCGTCCTAGAGGGCATCAGAGACTAGATTAACCAGGAACCATCTTTTCATTTTTATACCTCAACTCCCAGAAGGAATACGGTGAACACTTCGTCCGCGAAGACCCTCTCGGCGCCCTGGCTGGTACGCCTCAACTGGGACGAGCTAGGCTCCCTCCTAGTCTGCCTCATGCTCGACCTCATCGAGTACGGCTTCCCCATGCTCATGATGCCCGTCGGCGGGGACATCATCGACGTGGCCGGGATCATCTTCTGCGCCTACTTCTTCAGCTGGGTAGGCCTGATCACAATCTTTGAGCTCCTCCCCGGGATCGACATCATCCCGACCTTCACGATGACCTGGATAGCTTGGTACATCCTGAAGAGGAGAAAGAACTACCGTAAGATAGAGAAGGAACTTGAACGCTGGAAATAACCGCCAACCCTCCAAGAAGCCTCTGAACATCCAAGATCCTTAATTTAACATGCGACGATGTTCATTGCATGAAGAGAGAAATGTACGTGGACACCCACGCCCACCTCAGTGAGCTGGAGGACAAGGAGGGAGTGATCCAGAGGGCGAAGGAGGCAGGCGTGGAGGCCATCATCGCCATGGGCACCAACCTTGCCTCTTCTGAAGCTACCTTCGAATGGTCGGAAAGGTACCCAGGCTTCGTCCACCCGGCCATAGGCATCCACCCCACAGAGTTCCTGAACGACGATGTCCCCGAGACCCTCAGGTATATCCAGGAGAACATTTCCAAGGTCGTGGCTATTGGCGAGATCGGGCTGGACTACTGGGATAAGGCAGCAAGGAAGGACGAGGGGGTCAGGGAGAGGCAGCGTGATACCTACATCAAACAGCTTCGGATAGCCCGGGAGCACGACCTACCAGCCTCCGTACACGGTCGCGGGTCATGGCAGGACGCCCTAGACCTCGGTGTGGCTCACGGCCCGGAGCGGATCGTCTTCCACTGGTACAGCGGACCGGTGGACGTCCTTGACAGCCTCCTAGACAGAGGATACTACATCTCAGCCACGCCCGCAGCGGAGTACAGCAAGGACCACAGAGCCGCTCTGGAACACGCCCCCTTGGAGAGCATCATTGTTGAGACCGACTGCCCGGTCTACATGAGGAACAGGAAGCGGAGCTCGGAGCCCATGGACGTCACGATCACCGTGAAGGCTCTAGCGAATCTAAAAGACACGACCACGGAAGAAGTAGCTCTTACCACGACTAGGAAGGCACGTGAGATATTTGGAATAAAGTAGAAAAAATGGTTAGGTTATGTTCAGGAGAGCGTTGGCTTCTGTGAAGTAAGCCAGTACGTTCAGACCCTTCTCGGTTATCTCGTATCTGCGTATCGACCTGTTGCCCCGGGGCACTTCCCGCATATCGAGAAGCCCCTGATCGACCAGGTCTGTGAAGATTCTCTGCGTCAGGTTCCATGACATGTTGGCTGCGTACATTATCTTCGTCGGCTTGTGCTCTCCATCCCTCACCGCGTTTAGCACGGTGAGCATTATCTCCAGCTTAGATCTCCGTTTGTTCTCATTATCCATCTTTATTTCACCTCATTATTGAGACGAGGCTGACTTTACGTTGCACTCGGTGATGTACTGGGCGTTGTTAGTCGTCACACTGATGGCCACCGTTGTGCCGATGTCGTCCATATGGATGCTGTGGGGTCCCTTGACATAGACCAAGAGCTCACTCCCCGAAATGAGGGGGATGTCCGAAGTGGCCTGGGTGTAGTTCCTCCCGTCAATGAGCACGACAGCTCCAGTGAGGCTTGCGTAGCTCGTGATGTTCTGGTCCTCGTTCACGCTGGAGCCCGAGGGCACCCTGTAGTAGTAGATCTGGTCCCAATCCGCCGTGACGCTCCTCACGGATAGCTTGTCGATGAGGATGTCCCTGCCTCCTAGGTTCTGGACCTTCACGGCGGCGACGGCACCAGTGCTGTTGACCCAGACGTGCTGCTTGCTGAGGCGGACCTCCTCCATGTTGGTCCGGGTCATCGTCACGTTTGTGGCGTAGTACGCGACAACGGCCGCCAGCAGGACAGCCACCACCAGCAGTATCAGAGTCGAGACGACCTCGCTTAGACCCCTGTTCCTATTCATTGTTCTGGTAGTCAATTCTACATTCCTCAACCCTTTTTATTGAACCATATTCTCCTCTCTATATTTAATAGGGATTTTGAATCACTTTACAATTTTTATTATAACTATGGATGATATTCTGTGCTACTATAATATAATATCATATATGGATTCAACCTATCAAAGAAACATAGCCATTTTAACTTACGTTATTAACCAATAGAAATAGGTAACTAGAAACAGCGTTGAAAATATTGACCCTTAATACATGTTAAATAATGCAGCCCTTTCTTTTATTCATTTTTTAATGTAATTTTAGGTCGAAAAAAGTTAAAAAATATAGGCCGTGCGATAAACATTTACCCGGGGAACGTCCTGTTTCTTTGAGCCGGGGTAGCCAAGCCTGGACACGGCGCCAGTCTTGAAAACTGGTTCTCCCTGGAGAGCATGGGTTCGAATCCCATTCCCGGCGCCATAATTCCCACTTAGAAAGATATTGAAACCCAGATAGACGAAACGGGTTGATTTTAAGCCGCTTTTCGAGCCCCATCCGATGACTTTCCCTAAGATGTCATGAAAAAAACGATCATAGAAGCATCATATTCCTTTTCAGAAAAAAACCTGATGGAAAACTGTTTTATGTGACATACTGCACCCCTTATGGATGTCGATCGAAAAGCTTGTTCGGAAGGAACTGACGGGTGAAATACGTCGCTCTGCTACGAGGCGCAGGGTCGCGGCCGCTCCGGGAACGATAAGCCTGGCAGCTGGTGACCCCAACTTCCTTCTGCCTGATTATATAGCCAAGACCGTGTACGACGCCATCTGTGAGGGTAAGACTCACTACTGTTTCGGTGGGGAGCCAGCCCTCAGAGACGCTTTGGTGAAGTACTACTCGAAGTACGGGTACGAGGCCCAGCCGGGCCAGATAGCTATCACAGGCGGAGGCTCACAGAGCCTGTTCCAGGCCTACGCAGCAATCCTGAACTCAGGGGAGGAAGGGATCACCTTCGACCCCGCCTATGGAGGTGGCAGAGGACCCCACAGATTCTTCGGTGTCAAGACAGTCTTCGCAGCTATGAAGAAGACCGACGGCCAGTTCCGTCCAGACCTGGAGGCCCTCAAGTCGGCAATTTCCCCAAAGACGAAGTCCCTCTACATAGACAACCCGGGCAACCCGTCCGGGGCTGTCTTCACCAAGGAGGAGCTGAAGGGGATCACCGACCTAGCCGTCGACCACGACTTCGTGGTGGTCTCCGACGAGACGTACTCTGAGTTCTGCTGGGACGGCACGAAGCACGAGGCCCTCATCACCTACCCTGGGATGGAGAATAGGACCATCGTCTGCATGGCGTTCACCAAATTTTACTCCTGGGCCGGCATGAGGACGGGCTGGATAGTCTCGGGACCCGAGATGGCCCCATACGTGGGGAGAGCCCCCGGGAGCGCAGTCTCCTGGCCTATCCAGCTGGGCGCCGTCAAGGCCCTCACCGAAGGTTACGAGTACGTTGAGGCCATAAAGAAAGAGTACGAGGAGCGCATCGAATACGGCGTGAAACGGCTGAACGAGATGCCGGGAGTCTCCTGCAAGAAGCCCGAAGGCGCGTTCTATCTGTTCCCCGATATTACAGGAACCACCCTGAACTCCAACGATTTCGTCCAGAAGCTGGCGGAAGAGGAGGCCGTAAGGATCGTCTCCGGAGCCGGCTACGGACCCGGGGCAGCCGAGGGCCACGTACGCCTCTCGATGATCAGGCCCCTCTCGACACAGAAGATGCCGGGCTGGTTCGAGAACGAACCTGACACCTGCTTCGAGGCAGCAATGGACCGCATAGAGCGGTTCGTCAAGAAGTACCAGAAGTAGGACTAAAACCTACTTTTCTCCTAATTTTTTCATTTCACACACTTATAATCCTTCGTAACCCTTTTGCGCGCGCAGGATGCTCACGATTCGGGTGATGATGAAAAGATTTATGGGCGGCGCTGGAACCCGTACCCTAGTCAGATGACCCTATCTCACGAGATCAGAATGGCCATCGAGACCGCCCTCGCAGTGTACAACAGCAGTCATAGCGTAGAGGTAAGCAGCGGTGAGACTGGCTTCCTCGCCGAGGTGACCATGGACCACTTCACAGACCACGTGATGGCTGAGATAGGGAAGCACATAAAGTTCATGACGGGCCAGGAAGTCGGGAGCTGGGATCTGTTCCCCCTCTCAGAGGAGAAGATGAGGTTCGTCTTCGAGGTCTCGAACAAGAGGGACTAGGGTCTCTAGGAGACCTCGTTGAACTCCTTGGTCGAGTGGAAGAAGCTCTCGGCGCCATCCTCCGTGACGTAGACGATGTCCTCTATCCTTATCCCCCACTTCCCCGGGATGTACAGCCCGGGTTCGACGCTCAAGACCCTCCCCGGCTCGAGCAGCCTCTTGTTCCCCCTCACTATGTAGGGGTACTCATGGCCGTTCATCCCCAGCCCGTGGCCGATGCGATGGTCGAGGTACTTCCCGACACCGTACTTGTCGAGGACAGCCCTCCCCGCCAGGTCAACGCTCTCACATGTCACGCCGGGCCTGACTGCCTCGAAGGCCGCCTGCTGGCACTCCTTTACGATATCGTACATCTTCCTATACTCGTCGGTAGCTGGGCCGACCTGCGCAGAACGCGTCTTGTCGCCGACGTAGCCCATGCAGCTGCCGCCGCCCATCTCCCACCAAAAGGGGTCGCCTTTCTCGATGACCCGTTTTCCGCCTCCGCCATGGGCCGAGGCGCTGTTCAGTCCGCTCATGGGCCTCCCGCTCCTCCGGGGAAGCGTGATCTGAGGGCTCCCGGCCTCCGGGAACATCTTTCTCTTTATCTCCAGGAGGTCCTGCCCCACCTCTGACTCCCACCTCCCGCTGTACTGGAGCCCGAGAGCCTCCTCCCAGGCCCTGTCGAGAGCCTTCCCCAAGTGGATGAGGTACCCTATCTCGGTCTCGTCCTTCCTCATTCTCATCTCCCCGAGCACCGGGAAGGCCGAGATGACCTTCGCCTTGGGCAGACGTTCCAGGTACTTGGTGACGAAACGGGCTTGATGGGTGTCATTTATGGCGATCGTGGCTGCCTTGGGGCTGACGAGCTCCGCCACGAAGCCCACGGGGTCCTCCCACTCGTCCCACGCCAGGAGGTCGAAGAAGACCTTCGTCCCTGAGTGCTCGAACCGGGGCATCTCGAACCTTGGGCCTATGAAACTCCCCTTCCCCTCAACGGGGAGCACGAACAGGGCGAGGCGCTCGCTCTCGCCGTGTGAGTAGTCGATCATATACTTCATGTCGGTCCCACCGCCAATGAACAGGAAGTCAATGCCGGCCTCCGTCATCAGCTTCTGGGCTTTCCCGCACCTCTTCTCGAAAATGCTCAATATATCACAGCCTCTGACGTGCAAAGATGACCTTAGACAATAAAACTGTTATCAGGTGATAAATGAGGCTAAAACAGTAGTAATGATAAGTGACGTTTATACGAAAGATTTATTAACGATCTACATGCTCCCGAATGCATTATGGGTAATTTCGACGAAGATTATTTCCACGGAAGAAAAGGATCTAATTATTCTGACTATGGAAATATAGACCCAATAAAGAAATTCCGTAACATAATTTCATTTATCAGTAAAAGGAAAGTCTCCGGGCGCTTCCTGGATGCAGGCTGCGCTTTCGGACTCCTCGTCAACGAAATGAAGAGCCACTTCGGAGAGGTACACGGATTCGACATCTCTGACTACGCAATAGGAAAGGCGAAGGTCATGAGTTCCGGGGTCGACCTGAGGGTCATAGACCTTGACGACCCTCTCCCATACCCCGATGAGTCCTTCGACTGCATCACAGCCCTTGACATCCTCGAGCACACAGAGAGCTTCGACGAGAACCTGGGCAAGCTGACGGAAAAGCTGAAGAGTGGCGGGTACATGATCGTGTCCACGCCCTTGGACGCGTGGCCCCGTAAACTGTTCGGGTTCCTAGACAAGGACGAGACCCACATCTCAATACCTAAAGAGGAGGACCTCAGAAATATGGCAGACAGGAACAACCTGAGGATAGTCGAAGAGGAAAAGTTCGCCGCCCTGCCGATGCACGGGAGGCTCCCCTTTATCCCCGCCAGCATCGACCTATTCATGCAGAAAGACTAATAATGTTTGTTGGTGCGGCCGCCGGGATTCGAACCCGGGTATTCAGCTCTCCCCGACGCGTGTCGTGGGGGGCTGAAGTCTTACCAGGCTGGACCACGGCCGCATGAAACGTCCAGCTGTTGACGGCTTGAAGACGATAGGAAGTCAACGATCTAATAAGCCTTTTCTGATTTGAAATCGTCCAAATGTCCAAGCTGGTGAACTACGAAGGTGAATGGACCGTAGGTCCATGTTCAATATTGCTGGGACCCCTTTTTCTCGTTGATAATGAAAAATCGGGTCAAAATTAACTAAAAAATACAAATCTGAAAAGAGTTATATACAATGTTGACCTGAAAGGGTAAACAGCTTTGGCCTTGGGCCTGTAGCTCAGCAAGGCAGAGCATCGGGCTTTTAAGACCCTCGTGGTCGGGGAGACCCGGTGGTCAGGGGTTCAATTCCCCTCAGGCCCGCTCAA
>JAUWDP010000235.1 GCA_030608725.1 Candidatus Bathyarchaeota archaeon | reverse complement strand
CACTATCCTTCGTCAGGAGTATTGCTGAGCGAAAGCGGATGGAGAAGGAGCTAAGGGAACATACAGAACGATTAGAGTATCTGGTCGAAAAGAGGACCAGGGAGCTCCAGGAAGCCGAGAGGATGGTGGCCATCGGAGAGCTGGCGGCCATGGTAGGCCACGACCTAAGGAATCCTCTCACCGGCATCATGGGCGCGACCTACTTCTTGAAGAATAAGTACGCTTCAACAAACGGCTTGGACACCGACAAGATGTTTGATATCATAGAGAAAAACATAGAGTACTCTAACAAGATCGTCAACGACCTCCTAGAGTACTCAAAGAAGATTCAGCCAGAACTCTGCAGAATGGATCTTATGGGGATCGTGGGTGATGCCTTAGAGTCTATTGAGATTCCTGAGAACATCTTCGTCGACCAAACAAAACTAGGGAGGACGGAGGCAGAGGTCGACCCCCAGATGATGAAGCGAGTCCTCATAAACATATTGAGCAACGCAGTCGACGCCATGCCCGAAGGAGGCAACATACGCATCGAAAGCCGCGAAAAAGGGGCTAAAATGGAGATATTACTAACAGACACGGGAACGGGTATCCCAGAAGACGTTCTCCAACATATTTGGAAGCCCCTCTTCACGACGAAGGCGAAGGGGATGGACTTCGGGCTCTCCATATGCAAGAGGCTGGTAGAATGCCAAGGCGGCTCGATAAGCATAGAGAGCGTTGAAGGAAAGGGAACAACCTTCACGATCAGCCTCCACAGGTGATAGGGACCTAAAGAAAACTCCCGTTCAAACATTCTTTTGCGCTTAATTCTATTATATAACAGGAAACATCATGAAGACCAGGTATCTGCGATGGGAGATATCCTGATTAAAGATGGTTTCATAGCGACCATGGACAGGGACCGTACGGTCTACAAATCGGGGAGCCTTTACATCGATGACGGTAGAATCGTCAGCATGGGTAAAGATGTCGAGGCCCCTCGGAGCCCCGAGTACACCATGGACGCCAGGAACAAGGTTGTGATGCCCGGGTTCGTTAACGTCCACAACCACCTGCAGCAGTACTTTCGCGGAGTCTACGAGCTCATAGGGGACTTTTACAGCGTCAACCTCCCCCTCGAGGGCTACCGTCGACCCGAGGACATGGAGTGGCTGGGACTCGCATCCTGTGCAGAGTTCATCCACGGCGGCTCCACGACCGCTATGTTGATCTACACCTATCCTGACGGCTTCGCGAAGGCCGTGGAGGAGGCGGGGAACAGGATGATCATGGGGGCGGATATCGAGGAGGTCGACCTGAACAGGCTCAAGGAGGGGGTCTACGAATACCTCCCCGAGAAGGGCGAGGCGGCATACAAGCGGGCCGTGGACCTCCACAGGAACTGGGAGGGGGGAAATAACGGCCTGATAACCACCATCATGGCCCCCAAGGCAGCGGATCTGGCTGTACCAGAAACCTACTTGAAATGCAAGGAGTACGCGGAGGAGCATGGGCTCAATGTGACGACCCACCTCTCCCAGAGCTGGAGAGAGATCCAGCAGGTGGAGAGGCTCTACGGGAAGACGCCGCCCCAGCACCTCCACGATCTGGGCATCCTCGACGAGAAGCTCACAGGGGCTCACTGCACCTACGCCACTGAGAAGGACACGCAGATGATCGCGGAGTCGAGGATGGGAATCCTCCACTGCCGCTCCGTCAGGAACCCCCTCACGCGCTGGATGGACCTCAGCATCCCCGTCGGCCTCGGGACCGACGACTACTTCCACGACATGCTCCAGCTCCTAAGGGAGAACATAGCCGGACAGGCAGCCAGAGCGAGAGCCGTCGGAGGCTCACTGGGGATGTTGGCAGGTAACAGGTTGACGAGAAGGCCCAGCTTCTACGAGCTTCTGGAGCTTGCGACGAGGAAGGGCGCGGAGGTCCTGGGCATCGACGATAAAGTTGGATCCCTCAAGGAGGGGAAGCGCGCGGACATAATCATGATCGACATGCTGAACCCGTTCCTGACGCCCACCAAGGATCCCCTCACAAGCATCGTCCTCTACGGCACGTCCAGTGACATAGACACCGTCATCGTCGACGGCAGAATCCTGAAGCGAGATGGCGCACTGACAACCATCGACACAGCCGAAGCCCTCCTGAAGGGGCAGGAGAGAGTTGAGGAGATCATTGAACGATTCTTCGAGGAGAACCCTGAGCAGAGGAAGAACTGGAACAGGATGGTTCCCTACATGGAGTGACTTCAGCACTCACTTCACTATAGATTTAAGCGACTTACCCACAGTCGCTGAAAGGTCCAGAAGGGTGTCTCCCAGCTCCGGGAGGATCCACTGATTTATCATAAGCACGAGCAGTGCCACGCCTATCACACCGTACAGGAAGCTGATGGGATAATGGTAGGTCTCCACTGTGGGGTTGATGAAGAACCACGAGAACGGCGGGACAGTGAAGCCCGTCAGGAGAACGGTCAACATTATCCTCGATACGTTGAGCGTGAAGAGGAATATCCCCGAGAACACGAGGCTGTAGATCTTCCTCTGGATGCATCCCTTCCTTAAGGGGATGACTAGGCTGGATACGACCCCGAAGACGTTGATGGCAGTGCACTCACGGATTATCGTCACGGTCACCGGACCCGCCTCCCCGATGAGGGTCAGGAAAGCATCTCCACCACGGATACCCCACTCAGAGAGGAAGCCCAGAAACGATAGCGCATTCGAGCACGCTACAGCTGTTATTTGCTCCAGCCATCCTGAGGGGACGTACGTGAAGCCCCACGCTATCGCTGCATACCCGATGACATAGAAAGCGACATCTCTCGCTGACATCGGGTTAGAGCTCTCTCCCTCCATTACTTGCTGATGATGGATCACCGAATTTAAAGGGATACCGCCCCCAACGGCTCTCCACCTGAGGCAGTCTTAATTATGTGCGTGTACCCTTTCTGAGCGTTCAACGAAGGGATCAACGTGGGGAAGATACGCGTCGCAATAGCCGGATTGGGGAGCTGTGCCTCAGCCCTCATCCAGGGCGTGGAGTACTACCGTGACCAGATGGAAGGCGAGATACC
>JAUWDP010000278.1 GCA_030608725.1 Candidatus Bathyarchaeota archaeon | reverse complement strand
ACAGGCTCATCGAGGGTATAACCGTGGACGAGACGGCGCTGGCCACCGAGGTGATCGCCAAGGTCGGCCCCGGGGGGCACTTCCTGGCGGAGAGGCACACCCGGGAGAACCTCAGGAAGGAGCGCTTCATGCCCTCAGATATCCTCGACAGGCTGTCCCCAGACGCCTGGGTGAAGGCGGGCGCCAAGGATGCGACGGACAGGGCTAAGGAGACGGTGGACCGGCTGCTGAAGGAGCACGTCCCGGATCCCCTGCCAGCGGCCGCTGAGGAGGAACTGGAGAGGGTATTCAAGGATATCCTTGAGAGGCACGGCATATCGCCGTCCCGACTCCCTATTTTATGATGCAAGTTCGGTGGTCGACTTGGGGGTTATACTCAGGCCAAGCGCTTTCAGAAGATCTCTTTCTGTCACGGGCGCTCCTGCCGCTGACGTAGCACCAGAACGGGTTATACGCCGAACCGTTTAGAATTGCCTGTTAGCCATTCCCTGAGGCGCGTGCAGACTCGTGGTCCTGACCAGAGAACTCAGGCGACTGTATATTCATTGATCTCAAAGGACGGGGTCATGTATCGTGATGCCGAGCTCCTGGCAGAGGGATGCCAATCCTCTGTCGTGGGTGTACAGGACCCCTATGCCGTGCCCAAGGATGGATGCTATTATGGTTGCGTCTCTCCCACCAAGCCCATGGGAGCCCGAGTAGACAGCCAGGTGTCCTATTGATTCGTTCAGTAGCCGTTTGTTGAAGTCGATGATCTTGAGGGTTCCGAGGTTCAGGAGTGCCCTCATGGTCTCCCTCATCGCAGCCCCATCCATGTTCCGTGACAGGTAGTGGGCAAGCTCCATCGCCACGACGGTGTTAATCGCCACCGAGTCCTCCGTCAGGGCTTTTCTGACGGACGGGACCACACTATGGTGCTCCGGGAGCCTGGCGTCGATGTAGTAGCACCAGATGTTGGTGTCTATGAAGATCATTTCTCGCTGTCCTTTTCCCGCGTTCTCCAGATCTCCTTGAGTGCCAGGGGGTCGATGGTCGGCTCTCCCTCTACGATGAGGCCCTCCATCTGCTCTATGAACTGCTCTGGGGACACGGGCGGAGTGATGATTAGGCGGTGATCTTCGGCGTCCAGTTGGGCGTTCGTCCCGGGATGGAGTCCCAGGCGTTTCCTTATCTCTCTGGGGATCAGTATCCTGCCCCTGTCGTCTACAGTTATCTCCTCCAATGCCTTTTTCCCATCCTCCCATTTCCCATTTACCCATGGTCATTCTTATGGCTTTCTGTTCTCACAAACGAGGTACGGCCCAGAGTAGATTTTAGTCTGGTAGCCGTCGCCCTCGCCCCAGAGCCTGACGCACCTCCCGCCGGCGTCTTACAAGAGCAAATTTCAGACGGAGCCGTTCAAGAGGATGATGGTGAGCCCGTCCATCAGGTCGTAGGCATAGACCCGACGTTTGTATCAAAAAGACGTTTTTCATGTTTTTTCTAATGGTAATTGTCTAATACGCGTTCACCCAGAGGATGAAGCCGGGAGAGAAGGATGGATGTACGAACTAAAGGCTGAGCAGAAGATCTTCGACATCGGCGGAGTGAAGGTGGGCGGCATACCAGGGAAGGACCCCACGGTCCTCATCGGCACGATCTTCTACAAGAGAGAGAAGCTCGTCCACGACGAGGATAAGGGTCTCTTCGACAGAGAGAAAGCCGAGATGTGGATCCGCCGTCAGGAGGAGCTCTCGGACATCACCGGGATCCCCTGCATGCTCGACGTGGAGGGCTCCACGGTCCGGTCCATGGAGAGGTACATCGACTTCGTGGCCGGGATCACGGACGTCCCCCTGATGATAGGCGGGCCCACTCCCGAGGTCAGGCGGGCCGGCCTGAAGCTCGTGGAGGAAGGCGGCCTGGTGGACAGGGTCGTCTACAACTCCCTCATGCCAGGCTGCGGCGAAGACGAGGTTGAGACGATCAAGAACTCGGGCGTCGAGAGCGCCGTCCTGCTAGCCTATAATGTGGCCGACATGACGCCCAGGGGAAGGCTCGACACATTGGTAGGACTCTTGGAATCGACCGAGAAACACGGGATCGGGAAACCCCTCCTCGACACCTTCGTCATGGACGTCCCGAGCCTGGGGATCGCGTTCCGTGCCTTCAAAGAAACCAAAAGCTCCCTCGGACTCCCGGTAGGGTGCGGCCCCCACAATGCGATTGGCCTCTGGGAAGGCCTGAAGAAAAAGATGGGGCTGAAATCCACGAGGTCCATAGTGGCGTCGGTAAACGCCTTCGCGGCGGCGTCGGGTGCAGACTGGATCCTTTACGGCCCCATCGAGGCCGCGGGGGTAGCCTTCCCGGCAGTAGCCATGGTGGATGCGGCATACGCGTTTCCCAGCATACAGTCCGGAGTAAGGGTGAGCAGGAACCATCCCCTGTTCCGTATAGCCTAGGTGGCCTCACCCTCTCCTTTCCGCGAGAATTCTTGGGCCGTGGGGAACCTCTCTGGTTCCTTGTGGGGGAGGAACATCGCGTTGAGGAACTCCTGGTTGAACTCGGGGTTCAGCGACAGCTCGTGATATTGAACCTCGTCTGATAACCTCTCGGCTGTCTTCCGGGCGGCCTTG
>JAUWDP010000147.1 GCA_030608725.1 Candidatus Bathyarchaeota archaeon | reverse complement strand
CTGGATATCTATAATGCAGCGGGGAAGATAACGTACACTTAATCCCCATTTTATAGATGTTTAAGTCCCTGTTAAATCTTCGATTTTTCAAAATAGCCTATTCCAGTCGTTCACTCCACAGACTGGTGCGGGGGTGGGATTCGAACCCTACCGCTAATTTTAATCGATATTTATACACAATTGGTATAGGGTGGGCGCGAGGTCAAGTCCGCTCATCTTGGAATAGCTCGATAACCTCGCCGTCAGGTCCCTTGAAGAATGCTATCCGTATCGGAAGCGGTGGCTCCGTGGATATCGTAACGTCCCTGGTCTCCACGGTGACCTCGGCACCGGCAGCCCGGGCGGCCTCAAGGGCAGCAGCGCAGTCATCAGCCCTCAACGCGATGTGGTGGAAAACACCGTCACCGTGGACCTTCTCTGGATCCCCCTGTGAAATCTCGAAGTAGTTCCCATCTCCTGTGTCCAAGAGCACAGTCCTCTGCGAAGCCTCTCCCCAGGAGAATCGTTCGACAAAGCCAAGCCCTTCGGTGTAGAACTTGATCGATGCATCTAGGTCTCGGACCCTCATGGAGAGGTGATGAAAGCCACATCCTTTGATTTTCTTGTTTATTCCAGACATATTCTTCTCCTCATATGATTCAATATTCTAGGGTATAATAAGAGTATTAGAGCGATTGGGATAGCGGGAGCTTCGCATAGGTGAGGAAGAGTGGGGTCATTATCGTGTATGCCTCAAGTAGTCATACGCGGACAGGACATGGATCTTCACGACATCGATGAACTCCTCCACATACTCGTTCTGTGACCCCATGTTGCGGGCGTGAGGTCCGTAGACGTAGGCCGGGATCCCTTCGTAGCCTCAAAGGCGCACATCGGTGCCCCATATAGCGATGAGGGTCTTGATATTATGCCCCCTAACCCGCTCGATGTTCCGCTCGCGCGCGATCTTACGACAAGAGAGCACGAATTGCCCGGATCAGGATGTCAATGAACTCGCTGCGCATGCAAGATATAACGAAACCCCGCTAAGAATCCACCATAGCGATCTCAGATGCTGTTCCGGTATCCGCAAAGTCAAGGCGGTAAACGCAACGCCCATGGAGGGGGAAGGGGGGGTATACTATCCGCCTGATATATACCGTCCGATCAATGGAAGCGACCTGAAAACACCTCCGCTCAATGACGATTCATGTCAAAAACGTGGAAGATAGCGGCACAATCTATCACCTGTGAATCATATGAAAATGCGGAAAACGGAGGATACCTGCGAGAACTCCGTCAATCACCTGGCACGATAGAGAGATGGATGCTAGATAGCCCGCTTCAGCTTCAACCGGAGGACCAGATAGTCTCCCTCGTACTCATAATTATACTCGTCGACCTCGAACCCCCTGGGGAGGTCATATCTCCTGCTGAAGGACCCGTCGACGCTGCTCCCCAGATGCACCTCGCCTCCCACCCCCTCAATGTAGACTGTCCTCTTCAGCTCTGGGGGGACCTCAAGGGTGATCATGTACTCCATCGCCTCGGACTCCCGGGGCCTCACCTCCCACTCAACGGTCCTGAACCCCGACCACTCCCTCCGCCTCCGGCTAAACATGTACCAGGGCAGCAGAGAGGTCACAATGAAGACCCCGAGGAAGACAACGGAGAGGAGAGCCGCCAGACCACCGCTGACCTCACCGAAGACAAACGGGAACAGGACGATGGCCCCCTCCCCAGGCATCATCGCGATGGAGGTCACCATAAGCCCGAACATGATAAGGAGCATCCCCGCCACCCTGAGCCCGGAGGAGGAGACGCCCGCAGACGAAGGCCTCCGAGGGGCCGGAGCGACGATCCCAGCCCGACGAGCGCACTCAATGCAGAGGTCCCCGCCGGAGAAGCATCTCTCACAGACAAGACGCCCGCAATCGACGCAGAGGCAGTCAGCGCCAGAGCCCCCGCAGATACTGCAGACGCCCAGGCCCCTCACCCGCTGATGACGCCAGGCTGCGAGACAGCCACCGCAACAACGAAAACGAACAAAATCAGGGCGACAAAGCCCGCCAGCCTCCAGCCCCCCTCCCCACCAACGACGATGGGAACCGGACCGATGAAGAACACACCCGTAGCCCTCCCCTCAAAACGCCGCCCCTCCCTAGGCCTATAGCTGAACCAGACGAGAAGCACACCAGCGCCGACCATCAGCAGCCCCAGGAACAGCAGAGAAGAGGAGACAGCCATAAACCCGAACACTTCCCCCTAAGGAAGAGTACTCAGAGATAAACATTACGAAACGACCCTAAAAGCGACCAGATGGCCGCCTTAACCAGGCGCCCGTTAACCTCCCACGCCCTCACGGACGCGCGAGTTAGATTTTATTCTTAAAAAGCTGTTTCTGGAGACTCGCTTTTCTAGTCAGTAATTCACCTATCTGATCATCGAACTCAGCTCGCATCTCTTTATATTTTGAGACGATTTCTCTCATCTCTGATGAATTACACCTGACCTCAACTACCTTCCCGGGGTCATCAGGGGAAGGTACGTTCACGGTAACTGATCCGAACCTCCTCTTTTCCAGTTTATCCAGGTTATTCTTGATCTTAGCGTAAACTGGATCTCTCCTCACCCTGTTAATTTGAGCGTCATTTTCCAATATTTCCTGTAATATAGACCTTCGATCAGCCATGACAAACCTCAGATACATTAACGCGCTCCCAAAATATAATATAGCGCGTGCCTCAGCATAAAGCGCCTGTATTTTCTATTAATTAAACCGACATAAAAATCAAACCGCTATTCGGTGTTTATCTCAGTTTAAAGATACTTCCCCCTAAGGAAGAGTGCTCAGAGATTAACCTTACGAAACGAACCCTAGAGCGACCAGATGGCCGCCTTACCCAGGTACTCGTTTACCTCCCACTCCCTCACGGACACCCTGTCCACGTCCACCGTGTAGATGGAGTGAAGCCTAGCATTCCGGATCTCCTCCAATGAGACCGGAGGACTCGTATAGTACAGGTCGCAGAGCCCCTTAATCGACGAGATCTCCTCCTCGGTCCGGAACCTAGGGGGCTTCGTCAGCGCAGGGGGAACCTGCATGATATAGTACGGCGTCGAGGCGAGGACGAACTTGTTCGAGAACCCGCTGTACCTGACGATCTTACTCGCGATACGCGCCTTCAGGTAGGTCGATGGGTCGGTGGCGTGTTCTGGGGGGACGAAGCCGGTCTCCACCTCCACGATGACCGAGCCGAAGCCTTTGACCGCGTACACGTCGCAGGAGACCCGCTCCAGCTCGTGCTCCACCTCCACGTCGAAGCTGTTGACGACTAGGTGCATGGCGCTGATGAGCTCCAGGACGGAGTGGTTAATCTTCACCAGGTTCCGGTCGTGTAGCTCAACCAGCCGGTCCTTCAGGGTGAGGAGCTTGACATACTCAGCCTTCTCGACCCCGTTTTTAATATTCCGGAGGACCTCCTCCAGGTCGTCCCTGAACCTGTTCAGCGCCGTATCAACACCTAGCCCTTTACCCTTTTGGTCGAAGCATGATATTTAACTTATAGGGGTTGACCCACTGCCCACACACGTGCCCCGTGATGAATCCCAAACTAGACCCCCGTTCGCAATCAGTCCAAGAACTCTGTCAGGCTCACTTTTTCAAGTTCAAGCCTAGATAGAACATTACAGGAGTCAACCCTGAACAGGTGGGACTCACATCGGCAGTCGCTACAGCCGAATCCCTTAACCGAAGTTCCCAACTTCATGATCTCCCCCGCTATACGGCACTCCTCCCTCAGGTCAGACAGGAGGACGTAGACCGCACCGATCTCCACCTCGGGCTCCCTGAGGAGGTAGTCGATATGCCAGTGAATAGCCCTGTAGTCCCCCCTGCTGGTCCTAAGGTGCCTCCTGACCCTGGCCTCCATACCGTTCAACGCCGACCCCACGTAGACGTATAGCCCCTGGTCAAATCCGATCATGCCAAGGGCGCCGATCTCAAGCTCCAGCCCCCTCCTCAGGGAGATGCAGAGGCAGTACGTGCCACGTTGAACCATGCCAATATGTCCCCTATGCGACTCAAATAGATTATCCAGGAAGCACTAATACATTCCTTCTTGATGAGGCCTCAAAGCCTGTCCCACAGTTTCCCCCTGGCCACAGCCCTGTAGCCCTAGAAGGCGTCCTTGAGCCTCCGCCTCGTGCGCGCGCCTCATATAATCAAGAATTCACGTTACGTGGAATCAGGGGCAGTTG
>JAUWDP010000351.1 GCA_030608725.1 Candidatus Bathyarchaeota archaeon | reverse complement strand
ACTCTCACCTACTTTATGTTGATGTTCACAGACCCGTTCTACAAAGAGAGCATCTATAACAGCGTGGTCATCGGGGTCATCGCGACCTTGGTCACCTCTCTCATCAGCATCCCCCTCGCCTATTTGATGGTCAGGTACGAGTTCCCTGGGAAGAGGTTGATGCAGGGGATTCTCCTGGTGCCATTGGTGATGCCCCCCTTCGTGGGGGCAATCGGTATGAAGCAGCTTTTCGCCCGATATGGTTCCGTGAACCTGTTGCTGATGCAGTTGAACCTTATCCAGAGGCCGATCGACTGGTTCGGAGGTGGGTTCTGGGGAGTCATCCTTATGGAGGCCCTACACCTGTACCCGTTTCTTTACCTGAACCTCTCTGCTTCGCTGGCGAATATTGATCCCACGTTAGAGGAGCAAGCTGAGAACATGGGGTCTAGCGGATTCCACCTCTTCAGGACGGTGACCGCTCCTCTTATGTTGCCGGGGTACCTGGCTGGCTCCCTCATCGTCTTCATCTGGGCGTTCACTGACTTGGGCACACCTCTGATCTTCGAATATCGGAAAGTAGTCCCTCCTATCATCTTCTCCATGGTAAAGGACATCTGGGTGAACCCAATGGGCTATGCGCTAACGGTGCTGACGCTGGTCATCGCCGTGGTCTTTGTCGTCATCTCTCGGAGATATCTGGGGCGTAAGAACTACGAGATGATGGGGCGGGGGCATATCGTGCCCAGGGTAAGAAGGGTGACCGGATGGAAGCTGCCTTTCGTCTATCTGCTTCTTTTTATCATGCTTCTGGGGGCCCTCATACCTCAGCTCAGTGTGATCATTACCTCCTTCGCGGGTGAGTGGTTCCTCACAGTTCTTCCCACCACCTGGACGGTCGACTATTACAGGACGGTGTTCACTCACTCCGTCACGGTGACCAGTATTATCAACAGCCTGAAGTTCAGCCTAGCTAGCACCTCCATCGATATTGTTCTGGGGGTGCTCATTGGATATCTCCTAGCCAGGAAGAAGTTCCCGGGGAAGGACCTCCTCGACTCGATCTCGATGCTTCCTCTGTCGATTCCCGGGATCGTGATCGCCTTCGGTTATGTTGCTGCTTTCAGCGGGACTTCCCTGGATCCTTTCATTGATCCTACGATTCTGCTTATCCTGAGCTACTCGGTGAGGAGACTCCCCTATACGGTGAGGGCGGCGGTCTCGGGTTTCCAGCAGACGAGTGTTAGCCTTGAGGAGGCGTCGTCGAGCGTGGGGGCGAACCCTGTGAGGACGATGATCTCCATCACGGGACCTTTGATCATGGCGAACGTGCTGGCAGGGGGGATCATCTCGTTCTCGGCGGCGATGATGGAGGTGAGCGATAGCATGATACTGGCTCTACGGGAGGAGTACTATCCCATCACGAAGGCGATATACGGGCTTAACCTCAGGCTTGGGGACGGACCCTACGTGGCCAGTGCCCTGGGGATAGTTGGGACTGTGCTGGTTGCGGGCTGTCTCCTGGCCGCGAATAAGCTGCTGGGTAAGAGTATGGGGGAGCTTTTCAGGGCTTAGCTGTCCCTAGGTACGTTTCCCGAGTAGATGTCGAGGGGTGTCTGGCCGGTGACCTTGGACTCCTTGATGAGGAAGTCTTTGAGTTCATTCTCGTCGGTGAATATCCTGGTGGCGTACCACTCGAAGAACGGGCTGGGCTCGTAGGGGTAGTAGACGTAGACCATCTTGGCGAGGGCCTTGGCGTATACCATCTCGCACATGACACCTGCGGAGATGCTGGCTCGGGGATGGTAGACGACGACCGCGTGGCTGTTCTCGATGAGCTTGTAGTCGGTGTCGATTATCTGGAATCTGAGGTTCTTGATGGCTGCATCGATCTCGATGCTGTCTATCTCCTCCTCGATGGGGCCCTCCCTGTAGTCCATGGAGAA
>JAUWDP010000072.1 GCA_030608725.1 Candidatus Bathyarchaeota archaeon | reverse complement strand
CTTCATACTGAAGCCCCCGAAAGAGCCGGACTAGCCCTAACCCAAGCAAGGTGGAGCATCACGAGATATGGATAGAATCGGGACGTTACCCTTACCATGTTGTTCTCAAAGGTAGCGGTCGTAAAGTGAGAGAGCGGACTGGCGCGCGCAGCCCTGGTGCGACACAGGCTCATATATCAACAGTGTTATATTATACTAGTCATATATGATCGACGGTGTTCAGGGCAATTGTCATTGGATCACGCCATATTGGGCTTCCTCAGCCACCAACCCCTCACCGGGTACGACCTGAAAAAGGAATTCGACAGCACCGTCTGGTACTTCTGGCCAGCCCAGCAGAGCCAGATCTACCGCACCCTCTCCAGGCTGATCGAGAGGGAGCACGTGTCTGTGGAGGTCGTCCCCCAGGAGGGTAAGCCAAGCCGGAAGGTCCACCACATCACGGAGAGCGGACGCCGGGCTCTAAGAGAATGGCTGGCGGAGCCCCACCCCGACACCCCGAGCCGTGAGCCCTATCTGGTGCAAGTCTTCTTCTCCGGGGCTCTCAGCGATGAGGAGGTTCTCAGCGTACTGCATGCAAAGGCGGAGGCGGCCAGGGACAGCCTAGCCTTCTACAAGGAAAGGTTCCTCAAGGCATCTGAGGATCCTCAGGACATCTCTCCCCGGGACCGTTTCTTCAGGCATCTCACCCTTGAGTACGGGCTGGAGTCCCTGCACACGGGCCTCCACTGGATAGAGAAGGCAATAGAGCGCGTAGAGCAGGGGGACTATCAAAGTGGGAAGGAGGGAGTCTTCCCCCCAGGGAGGGCCCCATGATGGCCGGGGAGACGCAGCCAACGGTGGGAGGCCTGACGATAAGGACGCTCCCCGGGGACCCCATCTACACCTACAAGATGGCAGACCACCGGGGGCTCAGCAGCGCCGTCCTCCAGAACGTCTCGATAGTGAACGAATCAGGGGCACACCTGGCCCTCCGTTCCGTCACGTTTGAGGTGATGAGGGGAGACTCCTCGGTTCAGACGAGGACCTTCGCCACCTCTGAGCTGGAGGAATACGCGGGCTACATGCACGGCGCCCAAGAGCAGGGGATGATCGACGCCTACGACTTCGTCTTCAGACCCGACCTCCTCCTCGGGGAGGGGCGCTCCCTCTCACCCACGACGTCCCTGGCCCCGGGTCAGGGCCTCTTCCTCGCGAGCCACGCCCTCCTGGTCCCCGAAGGGTGCGACCGCCTGCGCGTGAGGGCGGAGGCCACGGGGGATGATGGACAGAAGATTCGGGGCGCGACGGAGTTGGGGCTGACGGAATACCTAGCCAGGAACGTATATCGCTTCCCTGTCAGAGGGACTTGGTTCGTCTCCGCCGGGGCCGACCTTTTCTCGGGGCACAGGTGGGTCGTCTGCCAGGAGTTCGGGCTGGACCTCGTCAGGCTCGGGGAGGGCGGGAGCTTCTACGCTGGGAGGGGGTCGACGGTGGAGAGCCACTTCGCCTACGGCTGCGATGTGATGGCGGCCGCCGACGGGGTCGTCGTGAGGGCGGTCGACGAATTCCCTGACTCGTTGGAGCGCCTGCCCAAGGAGGGCGAGTCCAACGAGGAGCACTACGAGAGACTTCTGGCGACGGCTTCCCAGTGGCTCGTCGGTGAGCCGGCTCGGGCTGCTGGCAATCACGTCCTTGTACGTCACGAGGGAGGTGAGTTCTCCCTTTATGGTCACCTGCAGCCGGGAAGCGTCTGCGTCAATGAAGGTGAAGGCGTTCATGAGGGGCAGGTCATAGGTCGCCTCGGCCACTCGGGGAACAGTCCGTTCCCACACCTCCACTTCCACGTCTGCGACAGTGAGGACTTCATGTACTCGAGGGTCCTCCCGGTCCAGTTCTCTAACGTGTCGGTGCTGCAGAGGCCATCAAGTACAGGCTATCTTCACACGGGTGACATAGTCTCCACAGACGGTTGAGTTCAGCGCGCGCGCGAGTGCACGGAGATTTCAAAGGTGCTCCCTGAACCAGGCCATGACGGTCTGCATCAGGGGGATCCTGTGATCGGAGTAGAGGTGGTTGGCGCCCTCGATGACGACCCGCTTCTTCGGCTCGTTGGCAGCCTCGTAGAGCGCTTCGCTGTGCTCTGGAGGCAGTATCTTGTCGGCGGAGCCGACGACGAACAGGACTGGCACATCCACCCCCTTGATGAGGGCGAGAGGGTTCCGCTCCTCACGCACCCAGACGATGGCGTCCTTATAGCTATCGACGCTGGGAGCGTTCAGCTTCCCCTTTCCCAACTCGAAGTTGACTGACGCCACGTAGTCGACCACGTCGTCGGGGACCAGCATCCCGTAATCGGCGAAGGGGGACATGAAGACCCCGGCCTTGACGCCGCCTTCTCCCAAGGTCACCACCGCGGGCAGCATCCCCAAGGAGTAGCCGATGACGCCGACCCTGTCGGGGTCCACGTATGGGAGCCCCTTCAGGCATCTCAACGCGTCGCGCGCGGAGCCCTCAAGCCATCTGAAGCTGAACTCCCCCTCACTCCCCCAGGCACCCCTGTAGTAGAAGATGAGGAACACCGTCCCGTTGAACGCCATCTCCTCCGCCAGATCGGTGTTCCTCTCGTCACCGGGGAACCCATGGCAGAGAGCCACCGCCGGGAACCTCCCCGGGGCATCAGGCCTGTAGACCCTCCCGAGGAGGGCGTGTCCGTCGCTGTTGAAGGAGGTGTTCTCGACGATGATCTTCATGGCCATCACTTCTTCATCGAAGGGGCTAGTAGAAAACGGTATCTGATCTGGACATGCGAAGGTCATGAGATGTAAAAGGAGGGGGGTCAGTTCTTGTGATTCTCGATGGGTATATCCCAGTAGTTCCTGGGGTCGGAGATCTTCCCGTATCCCATGAGGTCGTCGGACCAGACCCAGAACTTGTTTAGCTGGGGGACGTTCTTGATGAACCACTTCACCACGTCGTGGGAGATGCCCTGGGCCTTACTGAAGTTGCAGCACCTGAGGCAGATGGAGCACCCCGTGCCCACCTCGTGCCAGTAATCCGAGCAGGAGGACTCGTCGTTGTACCACTTCAGGGTACCCGGGTTCATGTCAGGGTACTTCGGGTTGAACATCGTCCGCGCCCCCGTCGGGACAGAGCCGCTGGGGCAGAGCTGGGAACACTTCTCGCAGACATCGCAGAACTCCACAATCCCCTTGGGCGCCATATGCTCCGCCGGCTTGACCGGAAGGTCCGTGAAGATCTTGCATATCCGCGTAAGCTGACCGTACTTCCAGTTGATGAGCCTCCCGTTCCTGCTCAGGTGACCCAGCCCAGCCTTGATGGCCAGAGGGACACTGAACGCGGTGTCGTTGCCACATGGGATGGCGTGGTAGCCGAGGCCCCTGATCATCTCCGCCAGGGTCCCGGTGGTGAAGTGCATCCTGCTGTAGCCCATGTTGCTGGTGACTTCCAAGGGTGTGGGGGCGTAGCTGTTCTCCGTGTACTCCATGGGAACGAGGAGGACGATGACCCACTTATGACTCTCAGGGATGACCGCCTTGTTCTCTGTGACGTATCCCTGCTCAACGTCCTCGAAGACTATCTCCCGGTCACCCGACCTGGCGTAGACCCAGCGCTTATCCATCTCGCAGAAGCCGACGTCGCATGCCCCGTAGTACTTGGCCGCCTTGGTCATCACCTTGTTGACCTCCTCCGGGGGCGCGTCCCACGCTGGGATCGAGGGAGGCTTCTTCCCGTGGCCCAGGGAGCTCCAGGAGTAGTAGCCCTTGTTCATCCCGGAGGAACCATCCGGGGCATTCTCACAGGTCCCCGCAGCGTCCTTGAAGGCGTAGTCCACGATGGAGTAGCCCGGGAGGTTCTTCCTCATCCTGTCGGCCATGCCCTCCAGGTTGTTGTACCTGGCCCGCGGCTTCCGGGCCTCCTCCTCAGTCATCTTCGCCCGGCGCAGCTCGTAGTACGCCCTGGAGTCGTACCTCTTGTAGTTGGGGTCGACCTTGTAGTACTCGTTAAACTCTTCGTCTATTCCCATCTTGATTCCGCCGATTTGTCCTTTCATCATGGAGGGTGGTATAAAATACTCGCGACCCGCAACGGTGGGGCGTTGACGATGAGCGTCTAGTAGAACACCCGGTTCATCAGCACCCTTCCCCGCTCAACCTGGACCCCCTCCATCTCCAGGAGCCTCGCCTTCATCTCCACGCCACCCTGATAGCCACCCAGGCTGCCGTCGGACCTGACCGCCCTGTGGCACGGGATAACGATGGGGAACGGGTTGGTCGCCAACGCCCTGCCCGCAGCCCTGGATGCACGCGGCGCACCAATGTGGCGGGCGAGCCTCCCGTAGGTGGTCACGTACCCCCATGGAACCCCGTACTCGGCCAAGATGACGCTCCTCTGGAAAGGGGAGCACTGGTCGACGTCCATCAGATCCAGGCTGAAGGTCACGTCCGCCCCTCCGAGGAAGCGGGCGATGTCCTCTGCGAGGTCACTTATTGCGCTGTCTGTGGACTCCGTGGCTTGAGGGTAACCTGTACCGAGCTCTCCCCTACGTGAGGGCAGGAGTATTCGGACAACTCTAAGGGGTTCTCCCGCCTCCCAGATGATTGTCATCTCGCCGTAGGAGCTATCCGCAATGGAATAGTGGAGTTTCTCAGGAATCGGGTTCATCGTTGAGTCCACTAGGTGCCTGCTGGCGGCGTCCTGTTGGTGTGGGCGTCACCGATCCGGGGTCCCACGCTGTGGTACCCCCTGTCCCCGGAGCCATAGAGGATGGGCCTGATCTTCTGGATATCCGGCCTCCCGTCGGTGAGGACGTCCTCGTCCGCCTTGACGTCGACGACCTCCCCCACGAACATTGTGTGGAGGCCCAGCTCGACGACCTCCTTCACGGTGCACTCAAGGACGAGGGAGTACTCCCCGACGTAGGGGGCGTCCACAGCCTCGCTCCGGATAGGTGTGAGGGAGGTGTCCTCGAACTTGTTGGTATCCCTCCCGGAGGCTATGCCAACGTAGTCGGCCTCCCTCCAGTGCCCCTCCCCTGGGACGCTGACCGTGAAAGCCCTCCGGCTCATGATGTTGCCGTGGCTGTAGGTCGCCTCCCTGAGGCTGACGTAGACGCAGGGGGGCCGCGAGCAGCAGATGCCTCCCCACGCCGCAGTCATCACATTGGGCCTGCCCTCGGCGTCGTAGGTGCCCACGACCCAGACCGGTGAGGGGACGGCGAGGGTCCCCGCTCCTAAGGATCTCTTCATAGCGTATCAGGGAGTGTTGCGCCTTCCCTTTCTATAAATCCCCACCTCGAGCGGCGGTCAGGAAAAGAAGACACATATCTGTGGAACCCCCCGGTATATCGCAGTCAGATGAGGTGAATGAAATGTCGAAGATATTCAAGATGGATGAGGCGGAGAAGGTGGAGGACCCCGGGACCCGGACGATGTACTGGCTCATGAACGCCGGGCTCGGAGCCGAGAAGATGAGGGTGGTAGTATACGACTTTGAGCCGAACCTTCGGTTCGACAAGGTGCACTACCACGACGAGAGGGAGAGCATATACGTGATCCTGGCGGGCACGGCCATCGTCCACCTTAATGGTGAGGAGCACGTCCTGGGGCCCGAGACGGTCGCCTACCTGTCCCCAGGTGACATCCACGGCGTGGTGGGCACGGGTGAGGATGGGCTGAGGATGCTCGAGGCATGGGCTCCCGCCGAGAGGGATACCACCTACATGGACTACGAGAGGAAGGAGTAAGACTCTCGTAGAGCGGGCCCCAATCGACCATCCTAGTTGGGGCTTAACTATTTTCATGTCCTCGCGCAGGTATTATTTGAAATAGAACCACACAGGGATTACTGATCCAGTGTATGAGGAGATCTTATTGTCTAAGAGTGTGTCAATCGCTGGAACCACGGTCGGACCAGGGGAGAAAGCCCATGGCTCCGTGAACGTCCCCGGCCTCTTCGCAGACGGCCAGCCCTATGAGGTGCCCTTCACGGTCTACAACGGGGCCGGTGAAGGCCCCAACCTCTACATCCAGATAGCCCAGCACCCCGCCGAGACATGGGGGCTGGAGGGGGTCTACAACGTCCTCTCCAC
>JAUWDP010000167.1 GCA_030608725.1 Candidatus Bathyarchaeota archaeon | reverse complement strand
GGCTGTGGGTTTTTGTCCGGAGTTTCACGGTGTGGTTCCGGCGGGCGGGGGGGTTGTGGGGGGCCCCCCACCCCTGTTGGGGCCCGGGGTGGTGTTCGGGGTCCTTGGGGGGGTGGGGGGTGTGGGGGGGGGGGACGACGTGGTCGGAGACGTAGATGGAGTCGAAGCCGAGGCGCTCGCATTCGAGGGCTGCCTCCTTGATCATTGTGTAGTCTGTGTGCTTTCCTGGTTTCCCGTGGGGGATTGAGACGCCGAACTCCAATTTTAAAACACTCAGTGTTACTGTGGTTTACTCTGATTTGAAATGAATGGACGCGAAGCCTGAGATGGTGGGGTCGCCCGGATTTGAACCGGGGATCTCGCGGACCCGAGCCGCGAATCTTAGACCAAGCTGGACCACGACCCCGCAGCCGGAGAAAACCGGCTCCTCCAATCCTTAAAAAAGATCCGGGCCCTACTCCTCCCGGATCTCCCCACCGATCGTCATGTTCATCACGATCTCCGCGATGTCCGCACCATACTCCGCAGTCCTCATAATACTCTCAATGATCAACCTCAACGCCGCCACATCCCCCAACGGAGAATACTTGATAATCTTCTGAATCGCCCCAGCCTCAAGCCCCCTCAACTCCTCAGCCCTCTGAAGCGCGCCATCGGCGGCCGAGTAGTCATCGTCGAAGAGGGACTCCACGGACGACTCGAAGACCTCCAACGCCGCCTCGCTCAGCATCCTCAACTCGCCGAGGACCTCCTCGTTCAAACTCGACAACGTCAACGCCAGGCTGTTCCTCGCAATGTTCACGGCGTGGTCAGCCATCCTCTCCATCGACTTCGTGATAAGCCTGTACCCAAGGCACTCCCGGGGAGACCTCAACCCGCTCTCCCGCAGGACCAGGCTGTCCGACACCGCCACCTTCAGCAGCCTGATGCTGTAGAGGCTGAACCGGTCCACCTCGTCGTCCATCGAGATGACCTCCCGAGCCAAGGTCGAATCGTCCTCACCGACGGCTAGGAGTGCATCCCGGTGCATCGACGCCGCGATGATCCCCATCCTCCGCAATGCGTCCTTCACAGACAGCTCAGCGTAGCTCAAAAGCACCTGCAGCGTCAGCTCATTAGGAAGATCAGACAGGATCTCAGTCCCCACCAGCTTCCTCCTGGTGAAGTCCTTCATCGCCAGCTTTTGGCTCGTATCGATCCGACTCTCAGGGTTGATCACCTGAATAATGCTGTACCCAACGAGGTAAGCCGAGACAACACGCCTGACGACACTGTTAGGGTCATCGCCGTGGGAGACGCTGATGACAGCCCTCCTCTGCCTGTCCCCCTTCTCCATCGCCTTCGGCCTGATCCGGAGGGAGAGATCATCGGCCTTCACAATGCTGACGAGGCTCCCCTTCTCCAACCCCATCTGCTGAACCCAGTCCTTAGGGAGGGAGACGATGAACGTAGAGCCACCGGTCAGCTGTAACTTCCTCATCTCCTCTACGGAGGACTTGCCTGACAATATGATCGACCACGTATATAGAGAAAAGAGTCAAATATACCTATCGAAAAACGCCATAAAACCGGTCGAAATTATATAAACTACGTCAATATATATACTGGCTCTATGCCATATACGTAATCTATTTATTTTTTCGCAGTTAGCTACCAACCGCCTGAGGTGATACGATGAGCCGCCGCAGACGGATCATCAAACATAATGAGACGACAGCGAACAAACAGATTCCGCAAGAGGGGGGGAGGGGGGGGGTAACCCGTCCAAGGATGAAGCACCCTCCAACAGCGAAAAGAGACCTGAAAACGTCTCCAAACGGAGATCATTCATACCAAAAACGTGCTCCTAAGCCACGTATTCAAGCACATAAGACCTAAAGAATAAACACCATGAGACCAGACTACAAGGGAACAGCCGATGACAACCCACGCCACGGTTACCATCATCATAGACAACGGTAAAGTCCTCCTCCAGAAGAAGACCCAGGGACGATTCGGAGAGGGAAAGTGGAACGGCCCCGGGGGAAAGCTCAAGCCCGGCGAGACCCCAGAGGAGTGCGCAGTGAGGGAGGTGATGGAGGAGACCGGGCTCAGGGTCAGCAAGATCAGGCTCCACGGCGCCCTCAAGCACTACTTCGGAGATGTCGACGAACCCACGTGGGTCGTCTACCAGTTCGCCGCCACCGATTACCAGGGTGACCCCAAGGAGAGCGAGGAAGGAGAGCTGAGATGGTTCCCGGTGGACCAGATACCCTACGAGGAGATGTGGCAGGACGACGAGCACTGGCTGCCCCTCCTGCTGGAGGGCAAGCGGTTCGAGGGAGAATTCTACTTCAACGAGGACGCCACGGAGCTCCTGGACTACTCCATAAGGGAGAAGTGAACGCGCAGCTTCTCAAAGGATATAAGGTGAAGGCCGAATGGAGATCTAGGTGAATTAAAATGCCCTACATAAAGATGGAGGACAGGCCCAAGTACGAGAAGCCCCTCAGCGAGCTCATCTCCACGCTGAAGTCTCAGCCCGTGGAGAGCATCGACGGGGAGCTCAACTACATCATCACCCGCATCCTCAAGGAGTCATACCCCCTCAGGTACTTCAACCTGAACAGGGCCATGGGGGTCCTCGAATGCTGCAAACTCGAGTTCTACAGGAGAGTAGCCGCCCCCTACGAGGACATAAAGATAGAGCAGAACGGCGACGTCTGACCACGGAAAAGCAGTCTCCATACACCTCTTTTTCTAATTTAGGCGAAGAAGGACAGGAAAAACCCCTAAAACGCGTACTATAAATCCAACACACATATTTCCCACCTCAACAAATCTAACCTGAAGCCCCATGACAACCGATAAAAGAGTGGTCATCTGCGCCGGACCACCCGGCAACGGAAGGGACGACATGCTCCTGGAGATGAAGGAGAAGCAGAGCTTCCACTACTACCACCTATTCGAGTACATAGTGGAAGAGGCGCGTCTGCAAGGCACAAACCTCACCAAGCTCAACATCCTCGACTTCTACGACAGCCAGCCTGAGAAGATGAACCAGTACCACAAGGCGGCGGTGAAGAAGATCGTGGACGACATCAACAACCGCGGCGGCACCCACATAGTCAGCACACCCCTCCATTTCGAGTGGAAGGGCAACCGGTTCAGCGGCCTCCACGAAGAAGAGGTGAAGACCCTCGACCCCGACCTATTCATCATAGTATTCGACGACATTGTACGGGTGAAGAGGCGCCTAGGCCAGGACATCCAGTGGCAGGACCACAGATTCACCTTGGGAGAGATCGCCAACTGGCGCCGGGAGGAGATCAACAGCGTCTACACCCTCGCCCGGCAGTTCACCCCCGCCAGGGAGATACAGCTCGTCGCCTACGAGAACGGCCCCGACTTCCTCAAGGGCGTCATCTGGAGCCGGGGCAGGGAGAAGGTATACCTCAGCCACCCCATCACCGGGGAGGGCCCCGACTTTTTCAAGAAAATCACCAAGTTCGGGGACAGCCTCTCGGAGTACTACATCGTGTTCGACCCTTTCATGATCAAGGACTGGGACATCGTCGAGTCGTGGAGGGCGATGGTCAACGACGCCATCGACAAGAAGGAGGAGCGGCCCTCCAAGTTCGTGTTCTCCATGGATTACAGGGAGGGCCCCATCGAGGAGGAGATAGACAGCATCGAGATCGATGCAGCCATCAAGAACCTCAGATTCCAGATAATCGACACCGACTACAAGCTGATCGAGAACAGCCACGCGGTCGTCGTCTACCATCCCCGGGCCAGCATCTCCGCAGGCGTCATGTGCGAGATGGTATACGCTAAGGCCCTCGCCAAGATGGTCTACGTCTACTACCCCTACGAGCCCAGCCCGTTCTTCGAGTGGTACGCCACCAGGATATTCACGGAAGAGAACGAGCTCAGGGACTTTCTCATCAAGGAGTCAAAGGTCACCGGCCAGACACCTCTCG
>JAUWDP010000156.1 GCA_030608725.1 Candidatus Bathyarchaeota archaeon | reverse complement strand
GGAGGTCTCTTTGGGATCCCTCGTCGCCACGATCCTGCCCTCGTAGAGCACCGCGATCCTGTCGCTAATAGCCCAGATCTCGTCAAGGTCTGCGGAGAGCAGGAGCACAGCACAGCCCTGGTCCCTCATCTCCAGAAGCTTCCTCCGGACGTACTCCGTAGCCCCCACGTCCAAGCCCCTCGTAGGTTGGGCTGCTATGATGAGCTTGGGCTCCCTGCTGAACTCCCGCGCGACCACTAGCCTCTGCTGGTTGCCCCCTGAGAGGCTCCTCGCGATGGTTTTCTTGGACGGGGTGTCTATCGTGTAATCCTCGATCAGCTTGTCTGAGTATGTGGAAACCTCAGCTAGGTCGAGTATTTGGCCCCATTTCGTGAACTCTGGGTTCCTGTGGCTGCCGAGGAGGAGGTTCTCCATCACCGAAAAGTCGGATACTATACCCCTCTTGTGCCTGTCCTCGGGTACGTGGGATATCCCGGCCCTGATCCTCTCCCCGGGGGATGATAGGGTGATCTCGGAGCCATTGAGCAGAATCTTCCCCGCCGTGGGCTTCCTCAGCCCCATGAGGGTCTCAATGAGCTCCGTCTGGCCGTTCCCCTCGACCCCGGCTATCCCCAGTATCTCGGAGGCGCAGACCTCCAGCTCCACTCCCCGCAGGGCTTGGAGGTTTCGGTCGTCCAGCGCCTCGAGCCCCTCCACAACGAGAACGGGCTCCCCCGCTTCGCAGTAGTCCTTGTCGAAGGTGTAGACCACCTCCCTGCCCACCATCATCTCGGCCAGTCTGCCCTGGTCGGTCTCTGAGGCGTCCACGGTGCCCACGACTCGCCCCTTCTTGAGGACAGTCACCCTGTCGCAGATGGCGAGGACCTCCCGGAGCTTGTGGGAGATGAAGATGACCGTCTTCCCCTCTCCCCTCAGGGCCCGGATGGCATTGAAGAGCTCGTCAACCTCCTGGGGTGTTAGGACCGCCGTGGGCTCGTCGAGGATGAGTACGTCGGCCCCCCTGTAGAGTGCCTTGAGTATCTCCACCCTCTGCTGGACCCCCACCGAGAGGGTGTGGATAGGGGCGTCCAGATCTACGTCGAGCCTGAACCTGTCGCAGAACTCGCCGACATCCCTTAGCATCCTCTCAGTATCGAGGAGGACGCCGTTCTTAATCGGCTCCATGCCCAGGATTATGTTCTCTGCGACCGTGAGGCTGGGGACGAGCATGAAGTGCTGGTGGACCATCCCGATGCCGAGCCGCATCGCAGTGGAGGGGCTGTCCACCTCGACCTCCTCTCCGTCGATGAGAATCTCCCCTTCGTCGAGCCTGTAGAGCCCGTACAGGATGCTCACGAGTACCGTCTTCCCGGCGCCGTTCTCCCCAAGTAGGCCATGTATCTCCCCCTTCTCAGCCGAGAAGTCGACGTGGTCGTTTGCGACTACCCCTGGGAAGGTCTTCGTGACGCTTCTCATGACGACGGCTAAGCCCATATGGATACAAAAAAGGAGAGGTGATTTTGGTATAATAGATTAGTCGTAGCCCGTTGGTACTGTGATGGCCCCTGATAGTATTCCGTCTCTTGCTTCTTTCACTTTGGCGAGTATGTCCGCAGGAAGCGGGTCGTGTTCGAATTCGAAGAGCTCCTCCCATAGACCCTCCTCTTCGGGTAGCCTGCACATGCCTATCCAGCCCTCTGCGATGCCGCCGCTGTAGAAGCCGCCATGGAACTTGTCCACGAGCGCGTCGAGTATCATCTCGTAAACCGCCGCGTCAACCCTCTTGGTCATGCTGGCAACCATCTCGTCGTAGAGATAACACTGGCATAGGTCGACTCCGAACGCGTTGACGCCTGCTTCATGGGCCGCCTCGAGGGCTCCCAGGCCACTCTTACCCGCTGCGGAGTAGACGCCGTCGATACCGAGTTCTATCTGCGCTGTGGTGAGCTCCTTGCCACTGGCTGGATCAGCCCAGTCTCCGACGAAGACTGGCGGGGCGACGGTCACCGCTGGATTCGCCCAGATGGCGCCTGCCTCGTAGCCCTCGTAGAAGTCCCCGATGAGAGGTATGTCCATACCCCCTATGAAGCCGATGGTCCCTGTCTCGGACATCATGCCTGCGACGACGCCGACGAGGAAGGAACCCTCGTTGGCCCTGAAAGTGAGTGAGGCGACGTTGGGATTATCGACCACCATGTCGATTAGGGCGAAGTTCTGGTCTGGATACTCTTCCGCTACGATGGCTAATCCTTCAGCCTGGTCGAATCCGATGCAGATGATGAGTATGTATTCCCCGGACATCGCGAAGTCTCTCTGGTAACCCTCGTACTCTGAGATGGCTGTGGTCTCGACGTAGTCGAAGTCGACGCCGAGTTCATCCTTGGCCTTTTGGCAGCCGGCGTAGGATATGTCGTTGAACGACTTGTCGCCGAGGCCTCCCGTGGCGAGCACGAGGCCCACCTTCTTGGGTGCCTTCAGGGCTTCAAGCTCAGACTCTGCCGCTGCAAGATTAGCCTGTGCTGCCGCCAGATCAGCTACAGCCGCGTCAAGCTCAGTCTGTGCTGCCGCTAGATCAGCTGCAGCATCAGCTATAGCCGCGTCAAGATCAGTCTGTGCTGTTGCCAGATCGTCTAGAGCCGCGTTGTAAAGGGCCCTGCTGACCAAATCCTCGGTCGAGACGGGGTTCATGGTCGGATAGATGACCCATCCCACGGCTACGCCGATGATGAGTGCTACTACTATTCCTCCGTATAGTGTGTTGTTATTTGACATGAGTATACCTCAAGCGGAATCTATCTCTCTTAGTTCTAGTTAAAAGAATTTACTCAAAAGAAGCTCAATATCCATGAATTTCTATCTTTATCGAGCAGCAGTTCTAAATATCCACGTGTATAGAATCGTCCGAGGGTCGACTATGCCTGGAGTGATTGTGGCCTTCGAGGGGCTGCCGGGATGCGGGAAGTCATCGATAGCCAAAGAGATCGCCGAAGAGTTCGAGGACTGCGTGATCATACCCGAGGTCAGCGAGACAGCTGCCTCGAAGGGCTTCGAGGTGGCCGACAGGGCCTCCATCGGGACGGAGGCATGGTTCCTAACCCAGTACTACACGAGGGACGTCGAGGCGGAGAGGCTCAAGGCCGAGGGGAAGCTCGTCATCGAGGACAGAAACTACGCCAGTAGCCTGGCGTTCGGTTACGCCAACTTCGTGACCAGCAGCAACGCCAGCTTCTTCATGCACTTCCCCAGCTACATCGTGAACAAGGCGGTGGGGACCCTCGTGAGGCCCGACGCCTACGTCTTCTTCAGGATCCCCGTGGACGTGTCGGTGGAGAGGCAGGGCTCCCGGGATGAGCTCACGGAGGAGTTGAGAACGGAAAGCGTCTCGGTCCTGAGGGAGTGTGAGAGGTTCTACAGGGCGTTCTTCGCGGTGCTGGAGCCGGAGGTCCCCCTCTACGAGGTTGACGCCACCCGGTCGAAGGATGCTGTCCTCGAGGAAGTGCGAGACATTCTGAACAAGATTCTTAAGGGAACATGAGAGTGGGATCTTCTCCCTATCTCCCGTAGATTCTCTCAAAGACTATACATATGGCCAGGGAAACCCACAGCCTGCCCTCCCTTGCCCTCTCGGTGTCGATCCTCTTCGCCTTCTTCCTGTAGCTGTTCTCCCACAGACCGTCGTCGCTCTGATGCTCTACGAACCAGTTCAGTGCCTCAGCCACCTTCGCATGCTCCGACGTGAAGACCATCAGCGACAGCGAGTCGAGGGCCATCAGTAGGTTGTTCCACCAGAAGGGGTACTGGAACTTGACCCAGTTGTCCGCCGCCTTGTACGTGCTATAGACGTTGGGCTTGAAGAACCTCGTCGTGAGCAGCTCCCCCGCCCTCCTCGCCTCCTCTGAGTGCCTATACGCCGGGTGGCATGCGAAGGCTCGCAGCGTCATCCCGGTGACCAAGTTGCCCGAGGTTTTGGTCCTGTCAAAGGGGATCACTGGTGCATGGATGCTAGATAGTTCTGTCATCTCATCCCAGCTGAGTCCTTCAGCCAGCATAGGGTGAGCCCACCCGCCGTCGTCCATCTGGACGGACAACATCCACTCAAGACACCGTTTCACCCTTGAGTCGTCTTGGTACCCC
>JAUWDP010000002.1 GCA_030608725.1 Candidatus Bathyarchaeota archaeon | reverse complement strand
GACATGGAGGGGAGGCTCCTGAGCTGGTACTCCAGCGACGGCGCTCATCTCAACATGGAGGGGAACCGGGTGATAGCCGCAACCGTCTACGTTGAGGTTGTCGACGGAATCTTGGACGAATATGCCAAGAAGAGGTAGCTTCTGGTATCTCACACAGGATTTATAGGTAGGCTTGTAACTAATGTCGTGAGACCCGGAAATGCCAAAGAAAAGGAAAAGCGGAGGACGTTCAAAAGGCAAATCAGGCCGCTCGGGGAAGGTACAGTGCAGCTACTGTGGAGCTCAGGTGCCCCGGGACAAGGCGAAGAGGGTGACCCGCTACACCTCACTGGTGGACAGGAGGGTGCTCAAAGAGCTCCAGGCACAGGGAGCCTCGATAGCACGCTACCAGACAACGAAGTACCTCTGCATCAGCTGCGCGGTCAAAAGGCATGTCGTCAATGTACGGAGCAAGACCGATCGCAAGACCCGTGAGAGGCGGAGAAGAAGGAACTAGAGTTTCCTAGACTCTTTGTAGAAGTGCGCGGCCCTCTGGAGCACCGTGAACTGGGCCACAACCGCTAACACCACGACACCCCAATAAAGGATCTGCAGATTATAGTAGGCAGCCATGGATATCAGGGCTAAGAACACCATCCTCTCAGCCCTCTCCGCGAATCCCACGGCAGCCATCTTGACTCCCGCAGCCTCAGCTCTTGCCCGAGTATAACTGACCATTAAAGAGCCCACTATTGCAGCCAACCCCCAAGCAGGATGGCACAGACCCGCGTAGACGATAGCGGAGAGCACCACAGCGTCAGAGTACCTATCCGAGACCGAGTCAAGGAAACCCCCGAAAACTGAGACACGTCCTGAAGATCTCGCCAGGACGCCGTCTATAGCATCGATCAAACCTGAGAGAAGGATGAGTGCACCAGCTAGGGGGAGGAAGATACGGTTAGTCCTCCAGCTGATGTAGCACAAGGCTGAGATGAAGGAGGCTACCAGCCCAATGATTGTGAGAGCATTGGGTGTGATCCCCAGGGAGACGAGAGGTCTCACCCCACTTGTAACCCATCCCTCGAACTTTTCCTTGAGCTTGCTGGATACCAAGGCAGCCGTCTCCCTATATCTGTGGAGGGTCTGGTTTAAGCTTTGACGCGGGTTGCCTATCTAATTTTCCCCGACTGGATACAAGTCTTTGGATCTAATCCATTTTTTGTCCCTTAGGTGTCATTTTTCTCTTTTATGATAAAAGAAATTTGAAATACGTCTATCGGCAACCTGATCCCTGTCATATCGAGGATTGATGTGTGATGAGCTCCGATAACTTTGAAAAGGATTCATACAAGGTACCTGATCCTCTGGGCCCCGGCGAGGTCGAGGTCGTGAAGGCCTCCAATGTCTACGGTGATGAGAGGCCCCCTAGGAGGGGGAAGGTGAGGGATGTCTACGACCTGGGGGACGAGCTGCTCATACTGACCACGGACCGTATCTCCGCCTTCGATGTCGTCTATCCAACGCTTATCCCTCACAAGGGGAGGAGCCTCCACGCCCTCTCTGAATACTGGTTCAAAGAGACTAAGGATGTCATCCCTAACCACTTCCTCGAGTCTGTGGACGACCGGTCTATGAGGGTCCTCAAGGCGGAGCGTATCGACGTCGAGTGGGTCTGCAGGGCTTACCTCTACGGCTCGGCCTGGAGGGCTTACAGGGACGGGGCGAGGTCTGTCAGCGGTGTTGAACTCCCAGATGGTCTGGTCATGGCTGAGGAGCTGCCTGAAGTCATCATCACGCCAACGACGAAGAGCGAGTCTGGGCACGACGAGGAGATCTCCAAGGCGCAGGCAATCGACGAGGGGCTGGTCACAGCTGACGAATGGAGTGAGCTTGAGGAGTCCACATACAAGCTCTTTGAGTTCTACAGGTCCACTGCTAGAAGCAGAGGCTTCATCATACCAGACTTCAAGCTGGAGTTCGGCAGGAGGGACGGACGACTGATACAGATCGACGAGCCCCCCACACACGATTCAGCCAGGTACTGGGCGGAGGCTTTCTACGAGCCGGGGAGGGGACAGGAGGCCACGTGCCTTGACAAGGAGTTCCTCAGGGAGTGCCTCCGCAGGATGGGCTACACAGGAGAAGGCCCGCCACCGGAGATTCCGACCCCAGTTGTGCGGGAGGTCTCAAAACGCTGCGTAGCCTCCTATCAGGTGATAAGCGGACAGAAGACTCTCGCTGACTTCGACCTGAAGAACGTCGACGAGGTCTGGGAAGAGCTCATGGCGATTAAATGAATCTTAAATTTCCGAGTTAACATTAATGATTAGGCCAAGTTCGCCTCCATTTGTTTTATTTATTAAATCAAAGATAGTCAGTTTATCAATCAGGGGCTATGTAAGATGGTAAAAGTCTCAGTGGTCCTAGGGAGCGACTCTGACCGAGAGGTAGGCGACAAGGCTGTCGCCATGCTTGAAACTTTCGGAGTCGAGCATGAACTTATAGTCTATTCAGCTCATAGAGACCCAGACGGCTTGAAAAAATACGTCGATTCATCGAATGCTTCAATATTCATCGCAGTAGCTGGCCTCTCAGCGGCCCTCCCCGGGGTAATCGCATCTCACACAGTCAGACCCGTCATAGGAGTTCCTAAAGAAGCGAAGCTGGGGGGCCTGGACTCTCTTCTCTCTATAGTCCAGATGCCACCTGGGGTACCGGTTGCATGTGTGGGCGTCGACAATGCAAGGAACGCTGCCCTGCTCGCGATTGAGATTCTCGCCCTAAACGATGAGGGTCTAAGAAAGAAACTAGAGGAAAATAGAGAGAGGAGAAGGGTCAGAACCTAGACTCAACGTACTTGACTATCGAGTTGAAGAAGATCCTTCCATCACCGTAGGTTTCAGGTGCGCCAGCTTTAGTCCACTCGGGCATGAGGTAACCATAGTAGGCTCTCTCGGGGTGGGGCATCAGGCCGAGGACGTTCCCTTCGGGATTGCATATCCCCGCGATGTCGTGGAATGCCCCATTCGGGTTGTCCCACCACTCTCCATCCGCGAAGGAGCCGTCAGCCTTCACGTACCTCCATACGATCTGGTCGTTATCGTAGAGCCTCTGCAGCAGCTTCTCCCGTCCATCGGGGGGCAGGATGAACCTCCCCTCTCCGTGAGCTATGGGGCAGCTTATCACGTGGTCCTCGGGGACATGTGCCAACATGATGCAGTTTCCCTTCCCCACGTTCTTCATCCGGATCCACCGGTTCTGATATCCATGGCTGCTGTTCGCCAAGGCGGCCTCCGGATACTGAGATCGTCCCTCGAATCCTGGCAGGAATCCGGTCTCGACCAGGACTTGGAAGCCGTTGCAGATCCCAATGACAGGTCGACCTGTATCTACGAACTCCACCATCTCTTTTCCGATGCGGTACTCCATCTCCTTCGCCTGGATTGCACCGCTCCGCACGTAGTCGCCGTAGCTGAATCCACCGGGTAAGACGAGGATGTCGTAGTCGAGTAGGTTCTTGTCCCTGAAGACTTTCTGGACGTGGACCAAGTCCGCCTGAACTCCCAGGTCACGGAAAGCCCTGACCGTCTCAAGGTCGCAGTTGGTCCCTGGAGCCCTCATGAGCAGGACCTTGATGTCTTCCCGCTTCATCTCGGCACCTCCAAGGGGGTCTTCCACGCACCGATCAGCTCCTCTAGAGGAAGCTCCACGAGTATCGCTCCCCCCTTTCTGACGGTGAGCTTCGCCTCTCCCTTTACCTCGCCCACCTTAGCGATGGTTGAGCCCGTCATAACGGTCTCGAATGCATCTTTGTGTTCTGGTGTAACTTCGATGAGGAGGCGTCCACAGGATTCAGAGAACAGTATGAAGTCTTCCCTCATCTCCTCAGATGTCGGGACGCATGAGAGCTCCAGGTCCATTCCCAGGTCCCCGGTGAACGCCATCTCAGCAGCTGAAACCGCCAGACCTCCCTCTGAGAGATCGTGGCAGGCCCTCACATAGCCAGCGTCCATGGCTTCCGTGAGGCGTCTGTAGGCTGCTATACTCCTGTCAGCGTCCAGTTTGGGAACTGAGGCACCCAGCTGCCTGTGGAGATGGTAGTATTCGGAGCCGCCAAGCTCGGGTTTCGTCTCACCTAAGAGGTAGACGATGTTCCCTGCCTCTTTGAGTTCCATCGTTACCGCCTTTCGGATGTCAGGGACGATTCCCAAGGCTGTTATGAGAAGTGTAGGAGTCACGGGTCCCAATGGGGACTCGTTGTAGAGGCTGTCCTTCCCTGAGACGAACGGTGTCCCGTAAGCCTTCCCTACGTCGTAGCAGGCCCTGCATGCGTAGACCAGACTCCCGAGACGGTCCTCGTACTCGGGGTTGCCCCAAGTGAAATTGTCCAGGAGAGAGATGCGCCTCCCCCCGACGGCCACGTTATTCCGGACGGCCTCGTCGATGGCCGCCGCTGCCATCCAGTACGGATCTATCTGCCCGTACCGGGGGTTGATCCCGCTGGAGATGGCTACACCCTTCCAGCTATCGTCCAGGGGCTTCAGAACGGCCCCGTTGTTGGGCCCTGCCTTCCAGCCTTGGAGGGGCTTGACGACGGTCTGACCCTTGACCTCCTGGTCGTAGCGTCGAACCACCTTCTCCTTGCTCACTATATTGTATGCTGCCAGAAGCTTCAGTAGGACAGCCCCAAGGTCTTCAGGCTCAGGAATCACTGGCTCCTCCTTAGTTGGGGGCTTCCAGCTTGTCGAACGTTCAATCTTCGGGGGGTTGAAGAGTGCCTCCAGGTCCAGTTGAGCGATCTTAGTGCCGTGGTGGTACAGTGTCGCCTCCCCGGTGGAGTTGTACTGGCCGAGGACCGTGGTCTCCACCTGCTCGTCCTCGAAGATCTGGAGCACCTCTTCAAGGTTCTCGGGAGGCACAGCCAGTAGCATCCTCTCCTGGGATTCAGAGATCCAGATTTCCCAGGGGGCCATATCAGTCGCCTTCAGGGGAACGCGGTCAATGTGGACCTCGACACCCAGGCCGTAGCTATCCGCTGTCTCACATACCCCGCAGCTCAGCCCTCCCCCACCTATGTCGGTTATCCCGGAGCCGAGCCGCCTCTCGCTGACAACCTTGATGGCCCGCTTGATCTTCTCCTCCTCGATGGGGTTGGCGATCTGCACGGCGGACCTGGAGTCCTCCTCGGACTCCTCCGTAAGCTCGGCGGAGGCGAATGTGACCCCGTGGATCCCGTCCCGCCCCGTTCGACCGCCTACAAGGAGGACGTTGTCGCCGGTCTTCACGTTCCTGATGTACTGGTCCTTGCGGAGGACACCGACGCAGCCGGCGTAGACAACAACGTTCCCGGTGTAACCCTCGTGGAAGACGGTGGCCCCGTTTACCGTGGGAATGCCGATGCTGTTCCCGTAGCTTCCTATTCCGTCAACGACGCCGCCGAAGAGATAGCTGGGATGCTTGACACCTTCTGGAAGTTTTGAATAATCATAGTCAAGCGGTCCGAAGCAGAGGACATCCGTGCATGCTATCGGGTCGGCCCAGACGCCCAACACGTCCCTGATAACCCCTCCCAGACCCGTCGCTGCCCCGCCGAACGGCTCGATGGCTGAGGGATGGTTGTGGGTCTCGACCTTGATGGCTATCCCCACCTCATCCGTCAAGTCGACGATGCCGGCGTTGTCCTCGAAGACGCTGTAGCACCAGTCCGGCTCCAGCTCATCTATGAGGCACATAAGATAGGTCTTAAGGAGGCCGTTCACGGTGCCCTCTGGGGTATGGATTACTCCACCGAAGGTCTTGTGGCTGCAGTGCTCGCTGAGAGTCTGGTCGAAGGTCTGGAGCTCGACGTCGGTGGTCTTCCGCTCCTGTATCAGGTAGTGGTCTCGTATGTACCTTAGCTCATCGAGGTTAAGCCCCAGACCTAGGGTCTCTGCGACATCTCTCAGGTCATCGTCGGTGGCGTTGAGGAGATCGATGGTGAAGTGCTCGAAGGGGTGGGGGCTTCTCACTATACGGCTCATCGCGTTTCACTTAGCTCGAAACTGTAATCGTCCTTCGTGGGATTAGTCAGGAGCCTACGGCACATCTCGTCCAAGGCGGCCTCAGCCTCCCCTCTCGTCCCCGCCTCGAAGGAGACCTCGTAGGCTTTACTAGATCTTACCTCCGAGACGCTGTATCCGAGACCCTGGAGGGCGCTGGCTGTTGCCTCGCCCTCGGGATCCGAGTAACCCTTCTTCAGGCTCACGTAGACTTTTGCGTGATATTTCATCTTGAGGACCTCTCAGATTTTGTACCATTTCTATTATTAAACGATGTTGGGCGGATCGCAAACATCTTAGTTATGTATCAATATGTTAATATTTATAAAATTGGTTGTTGTTTTTTATTTATTTATTAAACATTACACAGAAGTATAAAGTTAGGACCCGAGGGTACTAGCCACTCTTCTACGTTTCCCTGAAAAATCTTATACATCTATTCAGTGGAGGAAGAACAGGTGATTACAATGAGTGACTCTGTTATCCCAGAGACACCGGAGGCGTTCTCGCTATTTGGGGAACCGCTTTTCCGAGCCCCTCTAAGACCCGAAACTCTTGAGAAACAGGAGTCCCTCTACGCTGAGGCATTGAAGGGCTACAAGGAGAACCCTGATGACCCGGATGCCATCATATGGTTCGGGCGACGCACCGCATACCTGGGAAAGTACAGGGAGTCGGTTGCGATCTACTCCAAGGGCCTGGAGAGGTACCCAGAGGAGCCCAAGCTCTACAGGCATAGGGGACACCGCTATATCTCCCTGAGGCGCTTCGACCTCGCAATCGATGACTTCGAGAAGGCTGCGGCCCTCATCGAGGGGAAACCGGATGAGGTGGAGCCCGACGGACTGCCGAACGAGAGGAACGTCCCTGTGAGCAGCCTCCACTTCAACATCTGGTACCACCTGGGGCTTGCCTACTACGTCTCAGGGAGATTCGAGGACGCCTTGAGAGCGTACAAGGCCTGCATGGAGGTCTCGAAGATACCCGACAAGATCGTTGCGACGTCCCATTGGCTCTACATGACATTACGCCTCTTTGGGAAGAAGAAGGAGGCTTCCGAGGTGCTTGAGCCTATACAGGAGGAGATGGACATCATCGAGAACCAGAACTACCACGACTGCCTCCTCATGTACAAGGGCCAGGCAAACGTAGAAGCCCTCCTGGAGAAGGCTAGAGAACAGGGCGCTCTAGGGCTAGTCACTATCGGTTACGGCGTAGCCAGCTGGTACAACTACAATGGAGAGCTAGAGAAGGCCAAGGAAATTTTAGGAGAGATATTGGATACGGGTAGCTGGGCTGGGTTCGGCTACATAGCGGCTGAAGCGGACCTGAAGCGTCTAGATTAGAGGCTCTTTCCTTTTTCTCACACAGCACCCCCCGATAGCAAGAAAAGCTTGTCCATGCTCCATTCGTGAGAAATCTTGAGGAGTTTAAAGACGATGTGCGTCGGAGGCATGGAGCAATAGAGTAACTCATTTTAAGCTCAAGAGTTGCCCTCATACAATCCTTCTTCGGGATGGATATCCTCCAAGACTCAATAGGGTATATATAACTTCGTGGAAAGCCTATCTAGGTTGCCTTGAGGAGCAGGTTCGGAACTTCCGTCTTAATCATGGCATTCGGACTAGGCCTGGTCGTGTTCTACTATAGCCTCTCAATACAGAAGGGACCTCCCGCCTGGCTCTTCGCATATAAGGTAGACTATCATGAGACCATTAACAGATTAGGTATCGTTGAGATCAGTGAGGGGAGCCTCAAGGCCTTCCCGAACTTTAAGCAGGCCATCGAGGAGTCCAACCCCCTCCACCCCGTCTCCGTCCGTAATAGCAGGGGGAAAAGCATCATCGAGTTCCTTGGAGGAGAGGAGACAGATTTACTAAGGGCTAGGAGTGTCGATCGAGTCTACTGTTACAGCATAGAAGTCAGCGGGAGCTACTATAACATCTGCATAATCTTTCATGAAGACGTGGAACATATCTCAGAATACGGTGCATACTGGGTCGCTGGCTGGGGCCATTAATCCTCCAATTGTACGCATGTTTTATCCCTTTTCTAAGAGGTGTCTGTACCACAAACAGGAAATGCGCATCAGGATTAAGTACGACCTCGTGCAAGTTTTGAACGGTTGAGATGGAGCCACGGCCCAGTAAGGAAGAGATATTCGTTCGACTGTTCGAGGAAGCCACTAGGAGATGGGGCGAGGAGGCTGCTCAGGAACTAAGGCCAGATATCGAGCGCGCCGTCGAAGCTATCCGGCAGGTCGAGGGCTACAAGCTGGAGCCTGAAGATGAGCCGTCAAGACAACCTGGAAGGGTCTGAGGCATGAACAACCACAGGCTGAGTATAGCCGAGGCATCGGAGGCCATAAAGCGGAGAGAAATAACCCCCTCGGAGCTGCGCGCGCGCCTCCTCCTCAGTCGAGAAGGCGTGTATCCCCTCGCATGGTCGCTTGATCACGTCGGCTTCTTCTTGAGGTCTGTCCGGGACGCCTCACTGGTTATGGTGGCTCTCACTGGGAACGAGATGCCATCAATGGACCTGTCGTTGGTAGAGCCTCCCCGAATCGGGGTGCTCAGGGGCTTCTTCCAGGACTATGCTGATGAGATAGTCTGGGAGGGATTCTTGGATTCCGTGGACGAGTTAAGGGAGGCAGGTGCTCAAGTAGTTGAAACTCCGCTCCCGGACAGCTTCAGTGTGGTACACTCAGCTCACAGGCTAATAATGTCCAGTGAGGCCGCTTCAGTACATCAGGACCACTTCAAGTCACGGCTGGGCGATTATCGGAGAAAGCTCCGCGGCCTAGTCGCCTCGGGGCTCCTCGTCCCGGCCTCTGCCTATCTCAGGGCACAGAGGATCAGGGGGCGGTTCATCGATGAGGTTCGTCTGACCCTTAAGGGGTTAGACTGTCTGATCACGCCTTCGGCTCCTACTCCCGCACTCCTTGGTCTTGAGTCCACGGGAGACGCTGCCTTCAACTCGCCTTGGAGTCTCACCGGCTTCCCTTCGATGACAGTGCCATCTGCCCTGACGAGGGACGGCCTCCCCCTCGGAGTCCAGCTCATAAACCTCCCCTATCAAGAGGAGGCCCTCTTGCGTACAGCCCTGTGGTGTGAGGAGGCCTTTGGCGCGAGACTTTGGCCTCCAGATTACCCCTAGTATAAATCTGTGTGAAAGGTGTTTTGACGTCTATTCTCGGCTGAAAACTACTCTTCCATCCACGATGGTAGTGACGGCACTGATGTCCTTGATCTCCTCGTGGGGCACAGTCAGTATATCCCTGTCCAGTATTACCATGTCCGCGATCTTCCCGGGCTCGATGCTCCCCAGCTTGTCCTCGTCCTTGCTCAAGTAGGCACCGTTCCAGGTATACACCCTTATCGCATCCATGACGCTGATCGCCTCCTCGGGGCCCACCACCTGTCCCGTGCTCGTTTTCCGGGTCACCGCCGCGTAGATCTGCACCCAGGGGCTGTAGAAGGTCACTGGACAGTCGTTGTTACCCCCAGCGATGATGCCCATCTCCTTCATAGTCCTATGGGGGTGGAGCCACCTACTCCTCTCAGGGCCGAAGTTCTCCGCGTACATGTCCCCGATCCCATACATGTAGCCGATACTGCTGGACGGTGCAACTCCCAGCTCCTTGATCCTCTCAAGCTGCTTCGGAGTGCAGCAGCTGTTGTGCTCGATGCGGTGTCTCATATCCGGTATCGTGTTCAGCCTCTGCGCCTTCTCGATGCAGTCGAGGGCGATATCTATGCCCCTGTCCCCGATGCTGTGTATGCTCACCCTGATCCCGGCGTCATGGGCCTTAATCACCAGTCTCTCCATATCCTCATGGGAGGTCGTCATCAGCCCCAGGCCCTTCGTCCCGCGGTGCTGGGGCGTGTAGACTCCAGCCGTCCCCCCTGCTCCTGAGCCGTCGCCCATGATCTTAAGGGACATCACCTTCAACCAGTCGTCCCCGAAGCCGCTCTCGACGCCGAGCCGGGCCATAGAGTCCAGCATGTTCTGCCCCTCCGGGAGGTCGTCCCTCACGCTGACCATTAGGCTCATCCTCAGCTTCTTCACACCCTCATCCAGAAGCTGCTTGAAGGCCCTGATCCCCAGCGAGTTCCCGCTGGCGTCGTGGGTTGAGGTCACGCCCCACTCGGCACAGAGATCCACGACCCTGCGATAAGACTCCCTGATCTCATCCAAAGAGTACGGAGGGATATGCTTCCTCACTAGTCCAGAAGCCGTCTCGTAGAGAAGCCCCGTCGCCTCGCCGCTCTTATCCCGGTCTATCTTCCCACCGGACGGGTCTTTTGTATCAGTATCCACTCCCGCAATCTCAAGGGCTCTGCTGTTGACGATGGATTGATGGCCAGTATCTGAGCTTATTAATACAGGGTTGTCGGGTGCCACTGAGTCCAGCTCCCACCGTGTAACATGTCGCCTCTCAGCCAGCTTCGAGTCGTTGAAGTTAGCCCCGCGGATCCATGCCCCTGGCTTCGAGAACTCGACTTTCTCTGCGATTTTATCGAGGATATCTTGGACGTTTCTTACGGGGGGTGCCCTGCAGTCCACCTCGAGGAACCGGGCAGCCAGATTGCTAGGGTGCGTGTGGCTGTCGATGATCCCCGGTAGTACTGTCCTACCATGTAGTTCAATGACTTCAGTGCCTTCACCTGCCAGTGATAATACGTCGTCGTTCGACCCAAGCGCCAATATCTTCCCATCTTTGATGGCTACAGCCTCCACGATGGAATCCTGGGCGTCGACTGTGACTACCTTCCCTCGAACGAGCACCAATTCAGGTGCGAGCACATTACCCATGACCATGAGAATCCATTCTAGATGGTACTTAGGTCCTAAAAGCTCCATCGTCGCCGAAACCTTTGAAAACCCCCATTCACGGGTTTAACTCGATATAAATGGCGAAAGATCCGGTATGCGGTATGACGGTCGACGAGGCCACCGCCAAGTTCACTAGTGATTACAAAGGCGAGACTTACTACTTCTGCAATCAGCGGTGTCAGACAGCGTTCGATAAAGCCCCAGAGAGATTTGTAAAGTAGAAAATAATTCTACTTTTTTTATTCCCGTTCTGGTAAAAAAAAACCGTTCTGGCATAGAATGAGAGGGTATAATGTTTTTACTAGAGTTATACTCTAGCGATGTCCTCGACTGCCCCCAGTAGGACATCTATCTCCTCCAGCGTGTTGTAGAGGTACGTCGAAGCCCGGGCGTTCCCATCTGGAAGGCCGAAGAGCTCCTTCATCAATGGCAGGGCACAGTGATGCCCCGAGCGGACGGCGATGTCGTATTCAGTGTCCATGGTGAGGGCTACGTCATGGGGGTTCATATCCCTCACATTGAAAGAGACCAACCCCACCCTCTGCCGGGGGTCGCTTGGACCGAATATCTCAACACCGTCGATTTCGGATAGACCCTCGGCCAGCTTCTCCGCAAGCTTCTCATCCCAACGCTTCACCTCGTCCATCCCCACTCCCTTTAGATACCTGCAGGCTTCCCCGAGCCCTATTACCTGGGCGATCGCTGGGGTCCCCGCCTCGAACTTCTGGGGTGGTACAGCCAGCTCGTAGGAGTTGAGGCTAACGTCACGTATCGTCCCGCCGCCGATACAGAGGGGCTCTGTGCTCTCAAGCTGCTCCTCCGCGATGTAGAGCCCCCCGGAACCAGTAGGGCCGAGCATCTTGTGCCCCGAGAAGGCGAGGAAGTCCACTCCCATCTCCCTCACATCGGTCTTGATGTGAGGTACCCCTTGGGCCCCGTCAGCGAGCATTAAAGCGCCGTGCTCGTGAGCGATAGAACAGATCTCCTTGATGGGCTGGATGCATCCAAGGACGTTGGAGACATGGGTCACAGCAACAAGCCTTGTGGAGTCGTCTATCGACTGTTCGAACTCGGCGAGGTCGAAGATTCCCTCGCTGTTAGACCTCACAACTTCCACTGTGCACCCGTGCCTCTGAGCCACCCGCAGCCAGGTTATGTAGTTGGAGTGGTGCTCAATCACCGTGGTGACGATCTTGTCTCCCTTCTCCCAGTCTAGGGAGTTGGCGACGAGGTTGATGGCCTCCGTCGTGTTCCTGACCATCGCCACGTTCTCTCGCCCCGCTGCTCCGATGAAGTGGGCTACCTCCTCGTGGGCGGTCTCGTACTCCTCGCTCGCCCTCTGGGAGAACCTGTGCAATCCCCGCTCCACGTTCGCCCTGTACTCCCTGTAGAACTCCATCTCCTTGAGCACCACCTGCTCAGGTGTCAGGCTGCTCGCTGCATTGTCCAGATATATTACGCCCTTCTCCAAGATGGGAAAGTCCTTGCGGATAGATTCGACGTCCACCAAATGAGTTCCCTGAGAAGGGAGGGCACCGATCTCCCTTAAGACTTTCCTAGGGCACGGTGACGCTCTTCGCCAGGTTCCTCGGCATATCCGGGTCAAGCCCCTTCTTCACCGCCAAGTGGTAGGCGAATAGCTGCAGGGGTACAATGTAGGGTATCGGAGAGAGGAGCTCTGGTATCCCCACGGGCATCTCCACGACATCATCGGAGAGTTCAATGATATTCTTGTCCCCCTCCTCGCAGATGGAGATTATGCGGGCGCCCCTTGCCTTCATCTCCATAATGCTCCCAACGATGTCTTTCCTAGAGTTACCTCTGGGGCAGACGAAGACAACTGGAACCCCGTCCTCTATCACGCTGATGGGCCCGTGCTTGCTCTCACCCGCAGGATACGCCAACGATGGGATGTATGTGAGCTCGAGAAGCTTGAGCCTGCCCTCCAACGCTGTGGCCGAGCTTATGCCTCTGCCGAGGAATACGAACAGTTTCTCCCCTGCATACTTGTCGACTAGGTCTTTGATGGACTCGCCGTGCCTCTCTAGGACCTCCTCGACGACGTCGGGGATCTCCTGCATCTTGGCCTCAAGTTCATCGACCTCATCCTGGGAGATCTTCCCCTTGGTCCGAGCGAGCCTGAGAGCCAGCTGGGAGAGGACCATGAGCTGGGAGGTGAAGGTCTTAGTGGCAGCCACTCCGATCTCAGGACCAGATTGCTGGCTGATATAAGCCCGGGCCCGCCGACTCAAAGTCGAGAAAACCGTGTTAGTCACACCTAGGACCGTGGCAGCCCTCATACGCGCGTGCTCTATAGCCTGAAGAGTGTCGTATGTCTCCCCTGACTGGCTCACAGCAACGACAACGGAGTCGATTCCAAGTGATGAACCGTACTGGTCAATGAACTCCGAGGCGATAACGGGATAAGTCGATAGCCGGGAGAGCCTCGAGAACATGTACGAGGCAGCTGTACATGCGTAATACGATGTCCCGGCGGCCATCAGAAAAATCTCCTTTCCCCTGTCCATGAAGGCCGAGAGGAGGTCGATGTAACGCTGCTGAAGTCGCAGGGCGTTCCTCAGGCTGACAGGCTGCTCGTAGATCTCCTTGAGCATGAAGTGGGGGTATCCCTGTTTCTCAGCCATCTCCAAGGTCCAGGTTATCTCCTGGAGCTCCCTCACGACAGGTGTGCCGTCCTGGATGTTCTTGATCTGGAAGCCGTCCTCGTCCATCACGGCGAACTCGCCGCTGCGCAGGTAGATGACCTGGTTCGTGTAGGGTAACAAGGCTGGGACATCTGATGCACAGAAGGTTCCCTGCTCCGAGACTCCGAGGACGATGGGGCTCTCGTTCCGGGCGATGTAGATCCTCTCCGGGTCGGTTGATGAGACTATCCCCAGTGCGTAGGATCCTTCCAGGTTACGAAGAGCTCTGAGGATAGCCTCGTCTATCTCCACGTTCTCCTTCATCTCCTCTTCGATGAGGTGGGCGATGATCTCGGTGTCCGTCCTGGACTTGAAGATGTGCCCCTTGTTGATGAGCTCCTCCTTGAGCTCCATGAAGTTCTCGATTACCCCGTTGTGGATGACCGCGATCTTCCCCTCGCAGTCGGTGTGGGGGTGGGCGTTGACCATCTCGGGCGCCCCGTGGGTCGCCCATCGGGTGTGGCCAATGCCTATGGCTCCCGGCATCTCGTCCATTCTGAGGCTGTTGACGACCTCGTCGATCCTCCCGGCGTCCTTTCTAACCTGGAGGGAGCCTGAGTGAAGTGTTGCGAAGCCGACGGAGTCGTAGCCCCTGTACTCCAGCCTACTCAGCCCATCGTAGATGAGAGGAGCAACCCGCCCCTCCCTCAGAATCGCGCCAAATATACCGCACAAGCCGTTCTTCCCCTCACCTGTTTCTCGCAGATAGTAATCTATCTAAAACGTCTATTTTAAGGCTCTTGAAGAAGTTATGTGTGGTTTGAAACGGGTCTAATGTATTCAAACCCTTGTTTCCCTGAGATTTCCTGAATCCTGTTGTCGTCAAGCCCCTATACCATCAAAAAATGGATCATTGATAAATTAACTAGACTGAATTATCGATCACTGAACGAGATCATCGATTCATGTTCTCGATTCAAACCAGTCCCCCTTGGCAAGGTTTATCAAAATCCGCCTAGAGGCTGGTAATGTGAGACCCCTCATCGTGGACGCCCTGGCCTGCGGCCGGGGGAGACGATTGGCGACCCGAGATGTGATAGGGGCTGGCCCGAGGGCCGTGGCGGGGGTCCTCGAGAAGGCGGGGCTAAGCCCCAGGATAGCGTTGGCGGAGACTGTGATTGAGGGGGGCGTGGACCCCGAGGCCTATGACCTGCTCCTCGTCAGCGGTATGACATCCGACCTGACGGCGGTAAGGCGGGTCATCTCGAAGTGGAGAGTCAGGACGGACGGGCCGGTCTTGATAGGGGGGCCCGTCGCCTCAGATCCTGAGAGGGCCCTCCGGAAGACCCGCGGCGACATCGCGGTGATTGGGGAAGGGGAGCTAACCATCGCGGAGCTGATCGAGCGGGGCCTAGCCAGTGGAGGGAAGCTGGATTGGGAGGCCCTCTCCAAGATTAAAGGACTAGCATACTTCGAACGCGACGCGTTAAGGATGAATCCCCTGAGGCCCGTGATGGATCGCATCACCTTCGACGGCCTGGAGCCGTCCACCCGCGCCATCAGGGACTATCCTCTATATCGTTCTGCCAGAGTCTACGTAGAGGTGTTGAGGGGATGCAGCAACTACCACAGGGCACAGATAGCCCTATCCGAGGGAGCGTGCGAGGGATGCGGCTTGTGCCGGGGAGGGAGCCTGGAGGACAGGTATTACTGTCCAGAGGGGGTGCCCCCGGGGTGCGGTTATTGTTCCGTGCCCAGTCTGTTCGGGCCTCCGAAGAGCCGATCCCCTGAGAAGATCGTAGAAGAGGTGGGGGAGTTGCTCTCGATGGGGGTGAGGCGCATCGTCCTGAGCGCCCCGGGGTTCCTGGACTACGGCAGGGAGCTCCTTGTGGACCCCCAGCCTTTGACCGATCCGAGGAGCCCAGAGCCCAACTACGGCGCAGTCGAGGAACTCCTATCCCGCCTCAGTGGGCTAGACGTGGTGGCCGAGGGGGAGGCCTCTGTCATGATCGAGAACCTCAAAGGAGAGCTGGTGACCCATAGGGCGGCGGGAATCCTGGGGCGATACCTGGCGGGCACGCCCGTCAACGTCGGCTTCGAGACAGGCTCCCCGGAGCACAGCGCCCAGATAGGGAGGGCGTCGACCCCCTCGGAAAACCTGAAGGCGATCAGACATCTCAGCAGGGCAGGGTTGAAGCCTTATGTCTACTTCATCCACGGCCTCCCAGGGCAGAACCCTGAGACGGTGGAGGCGACTGTGAGATCAATGCGGGAGAGCGTGAGGGCCGGGGCTTCAAGGATCATACTGTATAGGTTCCGGCCCCTTCCCATGTCTGCCTTCCACGGTTTTCCCGGGGCTCCACCGGCTGTGAAGGACGTGTTGAGCAAGAGGATCTACGACAAAGCCCGCAAGGCGAACGAGTCTCTGAAGGAAGACCTCGTCGGCGAGACGTTGAGGGTTGTGATCGCAGAGGCTTACGACCGGGATCCCCGTTTATACGTTGCATACCCGATGCTCCACGGCCCCGTCGTGCTCGTGGAGGACGCGGAAAGGCTTGAGGGAGAGATCGCAGAGGTCGAGATCACAGGCGTGGTCTCGCATCGTATGGTGAGGGGAGTACGCCGGTAGCGCCGGTGCATGATGAGGGCTGCGCACACATCGGCTGATGACCGGTCCACTCACCGAACTGGGATGACCTGATTGTTCTGGATGCCCTTCTCCGTTTTGGAATGGGAGGCGTTCATCTCCCATAGCCTGGTCTCGGTTATTGGCTTGAAGGTCAACGCAATCTCGGGAAACCAGAAATTCATGAGGTTATCCAGCATCACGTAGTTTGCCTCGAAGATCTGGAAGCCCTTGCCCTCCCCTTTCAAAGAATAGGGTCCGCAAACGGACCGGGGAAAGTCCCCGGGCCTCGCCTTCATGATATCTCTCAGATCTCTGGCTTTCTCTAGAACCCTTCCAAGGTTCTTAGAATCGATCTCCCACGACGCAAGGAACAACGAGTGTTCACGTTGAATCCGCATCCAACCACCATTCTCCCATAGTTCTTTTCTAATGTTACATTTTACGTAAGTTGAATGTTGCAAGGGGCGGCACTAGCGACTTATAAACATTGTTTTTCATGGTTCTGTTAAGTCTGTGGGACCCAGAACAAGGTGTTAAGTGTCGGGACCTATGTTTTTCGCGCGCGCGTGGTTGTTAAAAGCGGTTGCTAGCATTATCTATTGGTGTAATCAAGGTGGGTAGAAATACACTAGGGAACTTTCCTTATGAAGTATCGAGAAAAGATAATGAAATAATAATAAGATTTTTCCCTAAAAATCTAGATGCACAATATCCAAATGACGCTGTACTCGTTTTAAGGCTTGATGAGAAAGATACACAGAAATTGTTAAGAATCCTCTCCAAGGATTAGTTTCGGGTTAGAACTAGATTTTATAGCTTATCGTTCAAAAATAAAATGGTTTATGGGATATACCTCTTCAAGGGTTTGAGGCTTTCCTGTTTTAAAACTATAATAAAGTGGAAAATCTCCTTCTTTTTTC
>JAUWDP010000205.1 GCA_030608725.1 Candidatus Bathyarchaeota archaeon | reverse complement strand
TGCTCCTCTGGGTTGGGCCTGTTGTACCAGTCCACCATCTCGGCGCCCCTGGTGAGGATCTCCTCGACGCCGCAGCTCTGTATGATGGACTTCACGGATGGGCCCTGACCCCAGAAGATGTCGCCCTCGCCGACGTAGTTCTTCAGCCTGAAGTCGAGGGGGTCGACGCCGATCTTGCCGGCCAGCTCATCCATCATGGTCTCCACCACCCAGCTGATCTGGGGGTTCCCGTAGCCCCTGAAGGCGCAACTGGGAACCTTGTTCGTGTAGACCGCCTTCCCCACATAATCCTTGTACGGGAGCTTGTAGAGGCTCACCCACCACCCGACCACGCAGCCGAGCAGGGGGTATGCTTGGATCTGGTGGGCCCCTATGTCTAGGTAGGCCTCTAGACGCCCCCCGGCGAGTGTGCCGTCCTTGTAGGCGCCGAGCTTCAGCTTGAATATCATCTGGTACGCGCAGAGGTCCCGGATATCCTCCTCACGGGTGTAGCTCAGCTTCACGGGGCGCCGGCTCTTCAGGGCGAGGCCCACGGCCACGTTCACCACGGGGTTGACGTGTATGCTGGACCCGAAGCTCCCTCCCAGCGCCACCTTGTAGACCCTTATCTTCCCCATGGGGATGCCGTATATGTCGTGCAGCAGTAGCCTTGTGTTGTGGATGGTCTGGGTGGTGCTCCAGACGCTTATTCCGCCGTCCGCCTCCGGTCGAACCATCACCGACTTGGTCTCAAGCTGGTTGTGGTAGCGGCGGTTCGTGCGGTAAGTCCTCTCGATGACGACGTCGGCATCCTCCAGTGCCTTGGGGTCTCCCTCGGTTATCTCAAGCTGGCAGCCGACGTTGTTCTCAACCTTGAGGAGGTCATCCTCGAGGTAGATCTCGTCGTGGATGGCCTCGGCCCCGGGCTTCATGGACTCCAAGGCGTCGAAGGAGGCGCCTAGCACCTCGTAGTCGACCTCTATCGCCTCAAGGGCCCTCTGGGCCTCCTCCTCGGACTCGGCGGCGACAGCCCCAATGGCCTCTCCGACGTAGTGGGGCTTATCCGTGAGCACCTTCCAGTCCTTGTACGTGGCCGAGGGGACGCTCACCAGCCTGGGGCAGTAGGTTACGTCGGGTACCTCCTCCGGTGTGAGGGTGACAGCCCCCATCGCCTCAGCGCCCGAGACGTCCATCGCCTTTATCCTGGCGTGGGCGTGGGGGCTCTTGAGAACCCTGCCGTAGAGCATGTTTGGGAATGACATGTCGGAGGCGAAGACCTCCCGCCCCGTGGCCTTCGCCGCGCCATCCTTCCTGATCGTCTTCTTCCCTAATACCCTGAAATCGTTTCTTTGAGCCGTTTTACATCACCTAAATGAAGTTCTCCCCTTGGGGATTCTTCTCACATCACAAAGTTTCACACGCATTCGTATTTAAGTTAGGCTTCGAAAGGCATCCAGCGGCCTCTCAGATCGTGCACGCCTCTCACTGGGGCGATACCTGTCCTCGATACGAGGATGTCATTCTCCGATGACTGTGACCTCGACCCTCCGCCTCCTGGGCCTCCTCTCCGCCTCGACCCAGTAGAGGCTCTGCCATGTGCCCAGACCCAGACTGCCTCCGTGGACAGGGATGACCCTGCTGGGTGTGAAGATCATGGATCTGAGGTGGGCGTGGGCGTTCCCAGGATGCTCGTAGCCCTCCCCGGCTGGGAAGGTCTCCCTCATGAAGGACTTCAGGTCCTCCAGCAGGGCGTGGTCGTACTCGTTGAGGATGATGACCCCCGTCGCGTGGCCGGCGTAGACAACAGCGATCCCCTCGCTGATGCCTGAGTTCCGCACGGCCTCCTCGACGCGGCCAGTGATGTTCACTACGTCGAACTCGCCCCTGGTCTCGAACTTGAAGAACTCTGAGTGGACGCCCATAACGAGTAAGAGAATGATCTCGATCCTTTATTGGGTTGCGGGGACCGTCTTGCCTGGGTCCATCTCGACTGGGAACTCACTCCTCAACTTCTTGGTCGCCGAGGAGACGTGCATGGCCAAGGTCTCAAGAACCCTCTGGTCCTGCTCGTTGAAGGCGTCCGTGGCTTGGCTCTCCACGTTTATCACGGCGATGACACCGTCACCCAACGCAACGGGGACCGCCAGCTCCGACAGGGCCGGTATGGGTCCCTGGACGTAGTCGGAGTTATCACTCAGGTCCTTGATGAGGATAGAATGCCCCTCGTTTGCGACTTTAACTGTTATGCCCTTCCCATCGAGAGGGAGGGGGCGCTTGAGCGAGTGCCTCCCCCGGCTGCTCCTGGAGATGAGGTGAACACCGGTGTTCTCCAGGTAGGAGATGAACTCGAAGCCCAGTGACTCCAGCACGTCCATGGTCCACTCCCGGACCTCCTCCTCGGAAGAGAGATCATCTAACCCCGTGGCATGCCTGTGAAGGGCCAACAGCCTCTCCTCGTAGCGGACCCTGTCGGTGATATCATCGAAGGTCACGGCCAGATGGTTCCCCGGTATCGGGAAGGCCCGGACGTTGAAGTATCCCTCCACCCTCTCGTCCTTCCAGAGGACCCTGTCGAAGAACAGCGTCTCACCGGTCTCCTTGATCTCAAGGTACCTTTTCTTCAGCCCCACCTCACTGTCGTAGGGCCATATCTCGTGGAACTCCTTCCCGCGCCACGCGTCGATGTCGAGTCTCGCGAGCCTCTCCGCGGCTGGATTACCGTCCACGAGGATCAGTCGATCCGGGGCCTCGTACTTGTAGATCAGGAGCCCTGAGGGGATCGCCTCAACTATGCTGGCTGAGGTTTGGAGGGATTCCTTTAGCTGGGCCTCCGCCCAGTGCTTCTCGACGACCGACCTAATCCTCCTGAAGAGTACCTGGTAGTGGCTCGGGACGGCCTCCTTCCTTATGTAGTCGTCGATGCCCGCGGCGAAGGCAGCCTCGGCGACCTCCTCGCTTCCCTGCCCCGTGTACAGGATGAAGGGCAGGTCGCTGATAGCCCTGACCCTGTGGGCTAACTCGACGCCGTTGCATATCGGCATCCTGTAGTCGGAGAGGATGCAGTCTATGTCACCACGTTCTATGTGGTCGAAAACGTCGTCAATGCGGTCCGTGGCCTCGATCTCCGTACTGGGGTCGTAGGTCTCTCCGAAGATCCTCAGCATAGTCTGGTGGCTGGGATCGTCGTCGACGTGGAGTACGCGTATCCTCGCGCCTGGATCGAAGCCTCGGCTCATTGTTGATTTACCTCAAATTTACTTTTAATAGGAGTTACTGATTTGAGATACACTAGTTGGTAAAAAGACTTCTCGTTTCACCTGTAAAGAAAGGTTAAAAGTATCCCATGGGGAGTATTCAGGGACCTGTGGAATGTCTGGTGTGGACGATGAGCTGGAGAAGCTCAAGAGGCGGAGGATGCTGGAGCTCCAGAGACGGCTCCATAGGTCGGAGAG
>JAUWDP010000227.1 GCA_030608725.1 Candidatus Bathyarchaeota archaeon | reverse complement strand
AGAACCTTGTTATCAGGGCGGTGGAGAGTACAGCCTCGTTCCACTCGTTGATGATGGGGTCCTCGGTTTTCTCCGCCCAAGCGACTATCGGCGCTCCCATGAGGGGGAAGCCCAGGTATTCTTCCTCCTCGTTGATGGCGTCCCACCTGAGGATGGTGAAGTTGTCTAGGGTCGCGGAGATACCGTCGTCCCACTGGGTGCCGGGGTCAAGCACGATGTTCTCTACCCCGTACTCGTGGAGGGTCTTTGCGACTCCCTTCAACGCGTTCAGGTCTAACGGTGCCGATGCGACCAAGGGGCAGTCGTACATGAGGGCGAGGTCTGCCATCTCCTTCCAGTTGTCCTTGGTGGCTGCGTAGATGAGGGGTTTTCTGTTCCCGACGGCGGCGAGGCCCTGCTCCATGACCGCGGGATCGAGGGCGCAGAGGACGAGGGGCTTCTCCGTCAGCTCGGCCGCCTTCTTGGCGGCAGCCTCGAACTTGGCCGGATCGTTGGATGACGACCTGACGGCCACCATGTCGAGGGTGAGCTTCATTCCGATGTACTCGTACTCGAATCCGTCGGCCACATTGATACGGGCCTCAAACTCCTCGTCGGGCATCTCGTCGCTGACGTCTATGGCGATGGCGGTGGGGTTGAAGTATGTGAACTCGTGGCGGTAGAGGACGTACTCCCCGCCAAGGGTGACGGCGCTGTCTCCGACGCCCACCTTCACAGCCTTGACTGCGGGCTTCAGGAGAGCCCAGAGCTTGTTATATCTATCCGTGTATTTCGTGTCGAGGAGGGGGGTGCACTCTTGGAGGGTTGCCTCCCGGTTCACCAGTTTGGCCGCGAAGGCCATGCAGTTGGTCTCATCGCACTCCTTGCAGTTGGTCCCCGGTAGGAGCTTGTAGACCTCTATCGGACTCAGTTCTTTCGCCGGCATACCATCTTCTCCTATAGCTTGAGCGAGACCCAGTCGGAGGTCTCGCTCGGTTTCTTTCCGCTCATCAGGTTGTCGATCATGGTCCTGATCGCCTTGACGGAAGCGGGGTGCATCATCATGAAGTAGTCGACCCCCGCCAGGAGGAGGGTCTGGGCCGTGATGGTCTCCCAGATGGGCCCCCGGAGCTCCCTGGGCGACCATTCTGGGCCCATCTTCATCCACGCCTCCCTCGCGGCCCAGGCGTTCGTGGAGCCCGATGAGATGGGGTGGTTGAGTTCGGGGTCCCCTTTTAACGCAGCCAGCCTGCACCGCTCCATGACGGTGAAGGCGTAGTCGAGGCCGTAGCCCAAGGCAGCGGTGGTCGTGTCCATGACTATGTCCTCCTTGGGGAGGAAGTCGTATAGCTTCCTGTTCAGCTCCCTGGCCTTGTTCACGTCCATGGAGGTGAAGGCGATGACCGCATGCCCGTGCTCCTTGATGATCCTCGCAGTCTCCTCTATCTTCATATCCAGGGTCACGGAGCCGAAGAGCAGGCGCTCGCCGGCCGTGGCCTCAGCTATCGCCTTGAAGACGTCGAGGTCCTTCTGGGGGTCCCCGCAGCCCCCGATGGCGATGGGGACGTCCACGGCCTGGAGCACCTCCTCGACGATCCTGACCGAGGCGCTCGGGGGCGCGTCCTCGATGAGGGGGTCGATGGTCAAGAAGTGGACGTTGATCATCTCAGCGTCGAACTTCTCGACGCAGAGCTTCGCCCACTCCGCCGGCGACTCCAAGACCTCCCTGAAGTGCATCTTCACCGCCTTGGGCAGGGGCACCTTGGGCCAGTCGAAGACGTCGAAGGCGATGACGGGTTTATGGGGGAGTTTCTGCTGGAAGTTGTAGAAGGCGGGGGCGGTCTCCCCGCCGATGACTATCGACCTCCCCCTGGTCCCTCCTTCCGCCTTGGTCGCCCCGAGCCTGACCTCGACGACGCTTCCCGGATAGTCCCGCAAAGGTATCCCGACCTCGGCCTCCAGGAGGGAGGTGGGCTTCGCCCTGATGGTGACTGGCGTCGGAATCGCAGCAGGCGCGCCCATCACCATGCCGGGGGACAGTCTGAGCTCCAGCTCATCGAATGTGAGCTCAACGTCCTCGAGCTCTATCTGCTGGAATTTAGCCAAGGTCTCCAGCAGGTCGAGGCTGATTTGGAGGATCTCTTTCTTCTTCTCGCTCAAGGGACTCACTTCCTGTCGACCTTTATTATCATCTTCTCCGCCTTGATCTTGGCGTTCTTCAGGATTATCCTGAAGCCCATGCCCGCAGGCATTCCCTGTATGGGGATGACGCCGGCCGGCATCTCCAGGGTAGGTACGGTGATCTCGCTGATTTCCTCGGCTGGAGCCTCCGTCCACTTCTCGACTATGGGGTGGCCTTGCGCCTTTAGGAAGGTCTTGAGTTCATCCACACTGGAGACTTCGTCCTCCGTAGCGATCTTGGGGACGATCTCGGGGGGCATGAATTCCTTTATGCGTTCCTTGATCTCCATCGGCATCCAGACAACTCGGTCCCATCCGCCGTCGGCCACCATGAACTTGGGGCTGCGCATATACTCGATGGATAGGCCGTGGAAGCCGTCCACCTGTCTACCTCCAGCCGTAAGGTCGGAGATTGTGACGAAGCTCAGGCCGTTCACGGTCTCGCCTTTGAAGTTGCGGTGGACCACGCCGAGCCCATCCACCTCGGGGATGTAGAAAGCGCATCCCTCGAAGCATCCGCAGCTTGTGTGAGGATAGCCGAAGGCCGTGTAGAGCTGTACCCTCTCGATCTCGCCTAGGGACTTCTTCCTGATGACCTCGTTGACGCCCTCGTACTCGCCGGTCAATGAGTCGATGATCTCTCCCTTTGTGATCTCGAAGACTGGCCCCTTCGGGTCGACCTTGTCTGTGGCCTTGCCATCGAACCAGCTGATGGCCCCGCAGTTGGCGTACCTCTGGGGGGTGATGACGCAGAGGTGGGTGGGGGCGAAGCTCTGGCAGAGGCTGCAGCCGTAAAAGACTTCAACGTCGTCGTCGCTCATTCCCCTAGCCTTGGCGTCCCTGGCCTCATATATCTCCATGACCTTGCCGTACCACTCCTTCACAGTGTCGGCGTCGGTCATGAACGTGAACTGGATCTTCTCGATGAAGGGCAACTCACTCTTGAATAGGCGTTTTAAGACCTCGCCGAATAAATTGAAGCTGTTGAAGCCCTTCTTATATGACTTCTTGCTCAGCCTCATCTGGATG
>JAUWDP010000296.1 GCA_030608725.1 Candidatus Bathyarchaeota archaeon | reverse complement strand
CGGGGCCACTAATGTCAGGGTCTCCTACGGGAACGCAGAGGGCCTCAGGGAGAAGATCACAGAGAGGACGGACAGGGAGAGCGGCCCGGAGGGGGTCGTCGATCAGATACTCCAAATGTTGGAGCTCCTCGACGTCAGATTCTCCGCGATCGGGGTCGGCTCCATCGGCCCCCTCTACCTGAAGACGGGCACAGTTATCAACACGCCCAATCTCCCCTTCGAGAGAGTCCCCGTGGTCGAGCCCCTGAGCGAGGCCTACGAGGTCCCGGTGGGGATGCTAAACGACTGCTCAGCCGCTGTGCTAGGGGAGCAGGTCTTCGGCGCCGTGAAGGGGCTCAAGAACCTCGCCTATGTCACCCTGAGCACGGGACTTGGTGGAGGGGCCATCGTGGACGGGAACCTACTCGTAGGGAAGGACGGAAACGCCGTCGAGGTGGGACACCTCACCATCGACCCGAACTCACCTCTGATCTGCGGTTGCGGCTGTAAGGGCCACTGGGAGGCCTACTGCTCGGGGAGCCACATCCCGGATTACGCCCAGCTCCTCATCGAGGAGCTGGAGCTAGACGACAGCCACTTACTGAGCATTTCAGGCGGCGACCGCGAGAATATCACGACCGAGGGTTTATACAAATCTGCGAGCACGGGGGACTCTGCCGCCCAGGAGATCGTCAGGCGGATAGGGGAGGTGAACGCCATAGGCATAGCCGATATGGTCAACGTCTTCGACCCCGAGCTCGTGACCATCGGGGGCTCCATCGCCCTCAACAACCCGGAGCTGTCCCTCGACCCCATCGTCGAGAACATCGACAAACACCTGATAAACCGTCGCCCCGAGATAATGATCACCCCCCTGGGTGCCGATGCCGTCCTCCACGGGGCCCTCGTCCTGGCCATCAGGACCGCTAGGAAGGTGACTGAGGAGAAAGGGGTGTAGCCCCCGGTTCCCCGAGGGCCACGAGAGGCTTACTCAGCCCCTTCGTGCGTCAATTGGGACAGATAGGGGAGACGCACAGAGGAGAAACGGAGCAAGTAAATATATCTCCGTTATGGGGCTGTGACCATGTTCAATGATATGGAACACGGGTCAAGATCTGAGATTGATATGTACTTCCCAGCATAGACATGCTACGCCTTCTTCATGCGCTCGTTCTGGTAGACGCCGCTGTAGCCCTCCTCGACCTCCTTCACCCTGAAGAAGACGAGCTGGGCTATCCGGGCGTTCTTCCTCAGCCTGATGCCCTCGGGGTTGTGGACCACCAGAAGGGAGCTGCTCCGCCCCTTGTATCCCGGGTCCCAGACCGCCGTCTCCACAGTCGCCCCGTTCCTGAGGAGGGTGGAGCGGGTCCTGGCGATCGCGACGACGTCAAGGGGCATGCTCACCGCCTCGTTGTAGACGACCGTGTAGGAGCCTGCTGGTAGCCAGTACCATCCGTCGTAGTCGGGGCTGAGGGGCCGCGAATCTGCGATGACCCGTTCTTCGTTGGAGAAGTCGACGCTCCCGCTCCCAGCGAAGGCGAGGACCTCCCCCAGGGAGAGGTCGAAGCCCGAGGGCTGGAGCTGCACGTCGAGGTCGATGAAGTCCGTGACCAGCTGCTGCTCCTCGATGAGGCGCCTGATCTCCGCAGAGTTCAACATCCATGGATTCCCCGCATGGCGTTTGATCTCATTGCAGACAACACCGATTTCAGCTTATGGGTTAGGCCGCCTAGAGAAGGGGATGAACTCAACGTGTGCGGTTTCAGAAACTAGTTCCGCCGTCTCCTTGGGAGGCTCCTTTTCATCACCTTCGGCGGAGGGCCCTGGACCTTGAGGTCGCTGGGCCGGTTCTTACGGACCCACTCGTAGAGACTCATATCTGGGCTCGCAGAGTAGACATTGAATAAAAATCGCGCCCAGCCCTTGAGAGGAGGGGGATAGGTGAAAGTACCTGTTAGGCGTCCTCTGGGATTTACGGGGCTATAATACTAGTGGAATGAGTACCCATCATACACCTTAAAAAAGGTACACCATAACAGTGACATTAGAAAATATATTGAATATTAGCACGGAACATGTGTGAAATATAGATATATATTCACTGTATCTAAAGAAACATCAGTAAAGATTCGAATTTTTTTAGTACATTACAGAGGTTCGAAGCTCATAAGAATGAAGCCAACGAAGAGTAGACTCTCCCTCCTATTGACGGTCCTCATCTTATCCGCCTCCACCATCCCGACCCACGTCCAGTCAGCACCCACGACGCAGCGATACGGGATAATCGTTGGGATATCCGACTATGAATCCATAATGGACCTGGAGCTCACCGATGACGACGCAGCGGCCATGGAAGCAGTCCTCAGGGACCTCTACTGGACCCAGGTCACCCTCCTCCTGAACCAAGAGGCCTCCAAGGCAGGGATCAGGGACGCCATCCAAGCCCTCCAAGGGACCGTCGACGGGGACGACATC
>JAUWDP010000341.1 GCA_030608725.1 Candidatus Bathyarchaeota archaeon | reverse complement strand
CTCGTGCTCTCAAGGTTGGGGATGAGCTTCTGGAGGCCGTCCAGGAGGCTGGTGACCGCCATGGTGCTTATCCCCGCCACCATGGTCCCAAGGAGCATGCCTTCCAGCAGACTGAAGGTTTCGGGCATGGCGAAGTGCACGGCGATTCCCACTGTAAGCATGACGGTGAAGAAGGTTAGTATGGTCAGTGTGAACGACTTGAAGAGGGCATTCCTGAAGGTCTTCACGTCAAGGCTGATCCCCGACTCGAAGGTGATGATGCAGATGGCCAAAACGCTCATCAGGGGGGATATGGCGACGAAGGTGTCCTTCTGGAATATGCCCAGCACCGGCCCCAGCAGGACCCCGAATACGAGGAGGATCAGGATGTCTGGTATCCTCGTCTTCGTGTAGATGAGGCCGCTGACGTAGCACAGGAAGAGGGTGGCTGATATAAGCAGCAGGAACTCCTCGGCACCGATCAACTCAGATTCTCCGTTATTATGCTCCCAGATCTACGTTCGACGAGTTCTCTGAAATCGTAAGAGACCAGTAGCTCCGCCCCATATTTATTCATTTACGGGTGCGACTCAACGCGGGGAGGCCATACACACTAGAGCTATTTTCCCTTACGGCCCAACGTTATGAAGTACAGGGCGAACGCTCCCACCGCGGCGGCGCCCAGGACGTAATAGATGATCTTCATCCAGTCTGTGCCCGCCTCCACGTCGAGGGTCACCTCGACCACGGTGACGTACACTTCGCTCTCTATGAACCTCTCCCTGGACGCCTGGCTGTCGCCTATGTATGCCTGCTCCGAGACGTCCAGCGCCCTCACGATGTAGCTATCGTACTCGGGGGCCGCGTCGAGGATGTCCATGGGGTCTTGGCCTGTTGCTAGGGTCAGGTCTACTGGTATCCAGCCCCAGGGAGGGATGTAGACCATGGTCCAAGCGTGCCATCCCATTCCCTCTGTGTGGATCATGAGGTGTTCGTCCCAGGAGGGGTTGTCGCTCCCGATCCTGTCGTTGAAGACCACGCCGACCTGGAGGAAGGCTGGGATGCCCAAGCTGCGGAGCATGGAGATGAGGAGGATGCTCTGGTCGTCGCAGTCCCCCCTCCCGCCCTCAAGGGTCTCGTTGGGGTAGTTGGGGTACTCGAAGTTGTAGTATGTTAGGCTGTCGTACATCCAGTCTACCAGGTCTGTTAGCACCCCCAGGGTGGTTGTCTCGTCTGAGGTGAGCGTCTGGGCCAGCTCCTCGATCTCATCGTTCCAGAAGAAGCTCTCGGTCTGGATGCAGTACTCCTCGACGAGCTGTGAGGGTATCTCCGAGGGTCCTTCTGCTTCCGTGAGCTTGATGGAGGGCCTGTCTCTGCTTGATGAGGTGATGTCGTACTCGATGGAGAATGTGATCGTGGTCCCTCCCGGGAGCACTGCTGGAATGTCTGGGAGCGCTAGGGCGTTGCCGTCCTCGTCGGTGTACTCCCTGACGATGTCGTGGCTGGAGTTCCTGAGTGTCGCCTTCTGCCACTCGTCATCGGGGAATATCACTATCGCCAGGTCCTCATCCCTCAGCGTGAAGGGCTCCTCGCCTCGATTCTCGAATGTGTAGGTCGACCTGAAGACGTATCTCTGACTCTTAGCGGCCTTAGCGAGGGGAGCCGTGGAGGCCACTAGGATGATCAGGATCAGGGTGGCGGTGTTCCTGGGCTTCAACGTCGGGACTCCTAGGAAAGGGGATAGGGGCGCTTATTTATCTTGTTCAGCGCCTACTCGGTGTGCACCCTGAACAAGTCGATGTCCCCCTGCAGCAGGCTCAGGAAGTTCCTAACCGAGCGCTCGATGTCCTTGGACTGGGTGATGTACCTCCCTACTATGAGGACGTCCGCCCCGGCGTCGAGGGCTATCTGGGCCGTGTTGGGCCTGATTCCTCCGGCGACTGCGACCAGGACCCTCCTCTCGGGGAACGCCTCCTTGATCTTGGGTATGTCCCCCCAGCTGATCTCCACGCCGCTTTTCTCGACGTCTATGGC
>JAUWDP010000158.1 GCA_030608725.1 Candidatus Bathyarchaeota archaeon | reverse complement strand
CTCAAGCAGGGGCTACGGCTTCCTCTGGAACAACCCCGGGATAGGACGCGTCGAGCTCGGAACTAGCGAAACAAGGTGGGTGGCCGACTCCACGAAGCAGATGGACTACTGGGTCACCGCTGGGAGCCCCAGGAAGGTGATGGAGCGCTACGCGGAGGCGACGGGCCACACGCCGATGATGCCCGAATGGGCGGCCGGGTTCTGGCAGTGCAAGCTCCGGTACAGGACTCAGGAGGAGCTACTGGAGGTGGCCCGGGAATACAGGAGAAGGAGGCTACCACTCTCCGTCATCGTCGCAGACTTCTTCCACTGGACCCTCATGGGGGAGTGGAAGTTCGACCCCGAGGCCTGGCCCGACCCAGCAGGGATGGTCGAGGAGCTCGACGAGATGGGGGTCAAGCTCATGGTCTCCATCTGGCCATCCGTGAACCCACTCAGCGAGAACTTCAGCGAGATGCAGGAAAGAGGACTCCTCATAGGGACGGAGAAGGGCATCCCAGCCCACACGGTCTTCGCCGACCGCCGCCCCGAGGGGCCCATGTACATGCACTACTACGACTCTACCAACCCCGAGGCCAGGGAGTACATCTGGGGGAAGGTGAAGGAGGGCTACTACGACCACGGGGTCAGGGTCTGGTGGCTCGACGCCTGCGAGCCCGAGATCTATCCCTTCGACCCCGAGAACCTGAGGTTCCACCTGGGCAACGGGGCGGAGGTCGCCAACATCTACCCCCTGATGCACCAGAGGGCCTTCCACGACGGGATGCGGGCGGAGGGGGAGGAAGAGATAGTGACCCTCTGCAGGGCGGCCTGGGCGGGGAGCCAGAGGTACGGAGCAGCAGTCTGGTCCGGTGACATCCCCTCCACATTCGAGGCGCTGAGGGTCCAGGTGGTGGCGGGGCTCAACATGGCGATGAGCGGCATCCCGTGGTGGAACACCGACATCGGGGGCTTCCACGGCGGCGACCTGCGGTCCCCCTCCTTCAGGGAACTCGTCGTGCGCTGGTTCCAGTACGGCGTCTTCACCCCCATACTCAGGCTCCATGGCCACAGGCTACCCGCGCTCGCGCGGCTCCCCGACATGGGGTTCACGGGTGGGCCCAACGAGGTCTGGAGCTTTGGAGAGGAGGCCTACGAGATCTTCAAGGGGCTCCTGCTCCTCAGGGAGAGGATGAAGCCCTACATCCTTGAGCAGATGAGGGTCGCCCACGAGAGGGGAACCCCCGTTATGAGGCCCCTGTTCTTCGACTTCCCCGACGACGTAGAATGCAGCGACATCGGGGACCAGTTCATGTTCGGCGATAAGATTCTCGTTGCACCGATCCTAGAGGAAGGAGCACGAACACGCAGTGTATACCTTCCCCGGGGTGAGAGCTGGAGGGATGCGTGGACCGGGGAGACACTCCTAGGAGGGGTCTGGATCGACGTCGAGGCACCCATGGAGAAGGCGCCTTTCTTCTATCGTGGAGGCTCAGATCTCGGGCTTTTACATTCCTGATGGAGTTATGTGTTCACGCATCCAAGCAAGGGCATCGCGTCCCTGCTGAATGAGGCCAAGATCCCGTCTGGCGCGCGCGGCACGCTCCCACTTAGATGGAGGCCGGGGGGACGTTCTGAAGCAGCTCGCTGGCAGCAGCGCTGATGAAGTATCTCAAGCCACTGCGGCCATGCTTGTAGACCAGAACCCCCAGGTCCAGAAGCCTCCGGCGGAGGCCCTTCGGGAAAACGTCTCTAGCCCTTGTACCTTCGCTGAGAGACGTCAGCTCGTCTTGGTAGAACCATACTAGGTTCTTGAAGTTGACTTGGTCCAGTTTCTCTTCGGCCATTCCCAAATATAGTATGTAACGGTCTAAATTAAGAATTATGAATCTCGCTGACTAGCTTACTATAGCGTCGAGAAACCTGACTGTTCACCATTGACGATGTGCACTGTATATGTCCCGCCACAGAACCTTCTGAGAGAGTTCTCCAGATCCCCTAGAGCCGACTCAACACTCTCCCGAGGTATATCCACTGATCCGTCCACGAACATTATTAATGTCCTCGTCCCCTCAGTGATCTTGGTCTCGTCGCAGTCCCGGTAGTTCCACCTCCGTGTAAGAATCCTGGCGTCATCAGCGTAGACCACCTCCCCCGGGTAGGTCTCCTCGGATTCGGAGGCGCCCAACGGCATGAAGGACTCTCCACCCTCTGAGAACCGGAGCCTGATCGTCCCCTGGACCCTGTCCATGTCGAACCCGCCCATGGGGATCCGGTGCCTCACCGAGACGGCGTTGTACGTGTCGACGGCGGTGTTGATCCTGGGGAGCCTCCTCCTCTTGATCGCCCTCCTCAGCAGCGCTTCCGCTGAGGGGCGGTAGTCACCCGGATTCGTCTTGAAGCCCCGGTACATCTCCCGCCACGACCTAACATGGGGGTGAGACGCGACTGGCTCTGAGCCGAAGGATTCGATAGCCTCCTCGACGATCGAGGCCTTGAACGCCTCCAAGCCCTCGTCTGCCACCCCAACATCCACATCTTGTCCTAGGAGTACGCCTATGTTCACGCCCTGAAAAGTCGAGAGTATCCCTTCATCTACGCGAAACACGGTCTTGCCCATGCGTTAACGCCTCCTTTCCGAAGCCGAATACATTATGTGGCTGACTACCCTAGTCAGTTATCCTAGGTTTGGAGATTACTCTTTGAGCTCCTTGACCTCGAGCCTCCTGAAGATGCCCCGCAGCTGGCGCCTCATGGATGTCCTGTCGGTGCTGAGGCCCAGGTAGTCGGCGAAGTCGTCGGTGGTGCTGACAAGGGTCATCCTCCCCTGCTTCTTCCGGGAGATGAGCCCCATCTTCTCCAGGGTCCTCAGGTGCTTGTAGGCTTGGCTCCCCCGGGCCTCCGAGACCTGCTTCTGCTCCACAGGCTGGTTGTAGGCGACGTATGAGAGGGTCCTCAGGGGGCCCTTCGTCAGGAGGGGCTTAATGGAGAACTTCTTCGCCTGCTTGTTGTAGTCAGGCTTTAGCTGGAGTACGACCCTGTCACCTGCGACCTCGCTCACTTCCAAGGGGCTCCCGTCCCGCTCGTAGGCCTCGGAGAGCTTCACGATGAGGTTGGTGACCTCCATCTCGCGGTCGAGCCTGAGATGGGCGACGAGGTTGGTGAGGGTGACGGGGCGGCCGGAGGCGTATAGGATAGCCTCGAGCTCCGCGATCTTGCCGTCCATTCGTGCCATGCCTCGACCCCCTTACGAGTGAATATCTTCCCATTGGGAGATTAATAACCTCTACGCTCGACGCCTAGACCCCGGCCCCTATGTCTGTCCTGTGGAAGAGCTCCCCCTCTATGAGGGGCACGTCGGAGTAGACCCTCTCCCTCGCCTCCGAGACGCTTTCTCCCTTCGCTAGGAGCGCGATGGCCCTGCTCGTGGTCGTCCTGATCTGTCCCGCCTCCTCGTGGACCGAGGCGAAGAAGAGCTCTGAGCTCCTCGGGGGGTTGATGGACACGGGCTTGTCACCCTTGGGCTCCACTGGGTACCCGTCGGGGACAAGGTAGACGCAGACGGTCGCTTTCTTCTCGAAGGATGGTGCAGAGAGCCTGCCGTCGACGACCTGCCACCCCACGTCGAGCAGTGGGCTTCCGAGCAGGGAGAGGACGTTCATGGCCTCGGGGTCTCCGAACCGGGAGTTGTACTCTATGAGGTAGACCCCTCGCTCTGTGTCCATGAAGCCCCCGTAGAGGACGCCCTTGTACCTGTCGACGGAGTCGGCTAGCTTCTTGACAGTCTTCTTCATGATCTCGGTGCCCTTCCTGATGGAGGCCTTAGAGAGGCCGGGTAGTCCGTGGTCGGGGCAGCTGTAGCTCCCCATGCTCCCAGTGTTGGGCCCTTGGTCCCCGTCGTATGCCCTCTTGAAGTCCCGCACCAGGGGCATGACCTCGACCCGCTTCCCGTCCGTGAAGGCCTGGAGGGTGAACTCGTCGCCCCGGAGCTTCTCCTCCAGCACGACGAGGCCATCGGACCTGATGCGCTCGGCTGCGTAGGCCTCTACCCCCGGAATCTGAAAGGTCAAGCGCAGCACACCAACGAACATCGCGAAGCTTCAGGTTTCGGATCCGGCCACG
>JAUWDP010000359.1 GCA_030608725.1 Candidatus Bathyarchaeota archaeon | reverse complement strand
AGCGCCTTCGCGAGCCCCTCTTCCAAGACCTCTACGGGGTCGAGCCCAGCCGTTACCGCCTCCTCGGAGAGTCTCTTCACCTCGTCTTCATCGAAGTACCAGACGGCCTCCCTCAGCCCCTTGAGAATCTTCTCGCTCATGATGATCGTAGATACGTGTTCCTGAGAAATTATAACAATTTAGTTAGCTAAAACGCCCACGCACGTAAATGGAAAAATTAGAAGGATAGCACAGCGTCGGCTTCAAGGAGGAGGTCGTTGAGCGTTGCAGCCCCAACGACGTTGGCGCCGTCCTCGAAGTCTCCGCGGTCGAGTCCGAGTAGCTGACAGCTCTGCTCGCACACCATCAGCTTCACACCGGCCTGCAGTGCCTGGTCCATGACCTCTTTGAGACTCGGGAAAGTTCCCATCTTTATCTTCTCAGCCTCTCCCTTCTTCACGACGGTTATGCCCTTGATGAGGAAATAGACAGTGGCCTCGATGTCCATGGATACAGCCGTAGATGCCAGGATGAACGGGGCGTAGAGGCGTTCAGGCGTATCGATCCCGCTGGTCTGAACGTAGAGTATCTTATCAGCCATGATTATCGTGATCTGGAGTGAACCGCTGCAGTTAAAGAATATGACTGCCTCCGTGCGCAGACGAACAGGTTACACTCCACAAGTAGTAGCAAGCTTAGGTCGATTCGCTCGCCAAGTTTTGAAACAAACAGGAGCCAAGTGATGGTAACCCTTACTAGGTAAATATCCATCTCCTTTACCTGAGTCAAAATGGAGACCCGAATGTATAAGACGACCTGGCCTGAGGTTGAAGAGTACCTCAAGGAGAACGACGTCGTCATCTTCCCCGTGGGCTCCCAGGAGCAGCACGGGAAACACCTCGCCGAGGACAACGACGCCTTCACGGCGACGGAGATAGCGAGACGGGTGGGAGAGAGGACAGGGGTCCTCGTGGCCCCAACCCTTCCCTTCGGCAATGCAGTCCACCACATGAACTTCCCCGGTACGATGACACTGACCTTCGATACCCTCGTCGCCGTCTACAAGGAGCTCTGCGAGTGCCTCATACACCACGGCTTCAGGAAGATCGTGGTCATGAACGCCCACGGTGGCAACACCAACGCCATCGCCCAGGCCCTCCGGGAGATAAAGGAGGACACAGGCATCACTGTCTACTCCCTCATGGCCTTCCCGAGCCCGAGGGGCTTCGGAGCCGAATCGACGAAGGTGATAAAACAGGAGAGCGGAGGCCACGCATGCGAGCTGGAGACGAGCATCGAGCTATACCTGGGGCAGAGGGTGCTGATGGATAAGGCAGAGAAATGGAAGAAGCCCAAGGGCAGAACCGCCTTCGACGAGAAGTGGGGGCGCAAGGTGTCATGGACGCGCGACTTCGACTGGTCCACTGAGATAGGCTCCCTTGGAGACCCCGAGGCAGCAACGGAGGAGAAGGGAAGGCAGATGGTCGAGGCCACAGTGGATGAGATCTCAGCCTTCATCGAGGACCTGAAAAAGCTCTAGCACAAATCTCCAACCTTTTTTTCACGACATTATTCGCGTTAAACTAGAATCTATCGTAATCAGATTTCACATGCATTAACTATTTATAAGTGGTAAATGTAGAATAGTCAGGGCGAGTTCAATCTTAGATTCCATTAACACTAAGATTATATTACCCCCTCGCCCTAATTTCAAGAGACTCATGGATTTTTATCACCTAACCTAACTCTTCGCGCACACTCGTAATATTAAATACTCCAACAGGTGAATATTGACCGGTGTTCTTTTGGTCAGACTGCACGAGATAAGCTGGAGCGAAGCCAAGG
>JAUWDP010000115.1 GCA_030608725.1 Candidatus Bathyarchaeota archaeon | reverse complement strand
GATAACTCGGTAATCTGTTCCTGCAGCTGAGTTACACTTGTGCTTAGATCTGCCAAACTACTGGATGTCTCCTCGTATCCCGCATCCAGCCCCGCGACGTCCTCCGCTATCTCATCGATGCTCGATATGTTACCGATGTCGTTGGCTACTTCCGCGAGGTCTTGGGCGATGGAGTCGACACTAGCGTTGAGGAGGGCTATCCTGTCCTCAACGTCGAAGACCGTCGGGATATCTCTAGTAAACGAAGGAACATCGAGGTCCGTAAGCCAATAGATAGCGTTCTTGAAGAAGAGGGCGTTGTCCTCAGAACCGAGGTAGTTGTCAAAGTACTTGTCTTGACTGAGGAGCACTATCTTTCCTGAACCCAACTGGTTAGCGACCGCTAGGACGGGATCTGTGACCCCATACTCTACGTCGTTGCCTAGTACAAGCGGGTAGGCTGAGGAAGAGAACGTGCTCAGGTCATTCCCTTTCACCCACATCGATTGAAGGCCTTCCATCAGGGCGTGGGGTAAGAACCTCGAGGTAGTGCTCATGCCGTCACCGTCACCCTCCACGACCCCTGCGAAGGAAATTATGGGGTCCTGGTCCCGTGAGGGCAGGATGAAGACGCCAAGACCGCTTATTACTGCAGGGGCCAGGTTCATGGTGTCTATCGTGGCGCTATAATGGTTGAATATGACAGCGTCATACGTTAGGAGGGTTGACAGGTCGTTGAATCCACTGCTCTTATGCTCTACGTCAAATCCCTCCCCGAGCAGGAGCCCCTCCATGTTCACCGCGTAGTATGACTCGTCCCCGACGATCAGAACGACCTTACCATTGGCTCCTCCTTCAACGGGGCGAGCATGGAGGACGCTCAAGGTTAATATCAAGAGCATCGATAACAGACTGACTTTTTTCAATTGGCTTAACTTTCCTTTTATCAGCTGCACTTGAAACCGCCTAAATAATTGAATCTCTGCCACAAGGACTTTATTTCTTGTATGTAGCGTGACCCCACAAAATAGCTGTCTGTATAATTTTGAGTAGGTTCCCGATTGTAAATAATTCTTATCTTCAAATGGATGACTGGGATTCTGGCAAAACCGTGCCCTGAAAAATGCTTTAAATCTCATCAAAGATAGAGGCACCTGAAAGATTATGGTTCCCGATAAAGTTGAGAGAATAACTGTGCTCGGAGCTGGCGTCATGGGTCACACTATAGCCCAGATAGCTGCCACGAACGGCTTCGAGGTCACAGTGCGCGATATTGCGCAGGATTACATTGACAACGCGAAGACCAGGGTTGAGAGGAACCTCATGCGTAACGTGGAGAGGGGACGGATGACCGAGGAGGAGGCCCAGGAGGCGTTGAGCCGTCTCTCCTATTCCGTAGACCTCGCTGACTCCGTCAAGGACGCCATCTGGTGATCGAGGCCATCCCCGAGAACCTGGACCTGAAGAGGCGGGTCTGGGGGGAGGTCTCAGGGCTCGTTAGGGGGGATGCGCTGCTTGCGACCAACACGTCTAGCCTCAGTATCACCCGCATCGCAGAGGCGGTCACTAGACCAGAGAGGTTCATTGGGATGCACTTCTTCAATCCCCCCACCCATATGCGCCTCGTAGAGTTGATACCCGGTGCAGGCACAGACTCTGCGACTCTGGAGGGTGTGAGGACCGTAGTGGAAAGGCTTGGGAAGACCCCCGTCGTGGTGGAGAAGGACGTCGTGGGATTCATCGTGAACCGGGTCCTCATCACATACCTCAACGAGGCAGCCAAGCTGGCAGAGTCCGGCGAGTACACGGTTGAGCAGATCGACGCAGCGATGCAGTATGGTGCGAAGATGCCCCTTGGCCCCTTCATGCTCTCCGACCTGATAGGGCTCGACATCGTACACCACATCCTCAAGGTCTTCGAGGAGAACCTTGATACCTCATACAAGCCCGCGAAGAGCATCGTGACCCTCTTTGACGCGAAGAAGCTGGGCCGTAAGACGGGAGAGGGATTCTACAGCTACGCTGAGAGGCCGTCTGTCGATGAAGCGATAGGAGAGGGATTCGACATCGACCTGCTCCTCGATGTCCTGATCACGGAGGCTGAGAAGGTGGTCGCAGAGGGGATCGCCGGCAGGGAGGCCATCGACACGGCGATGAAGCTGGGGGCGAACCTGCCCAAGGGGCCCTTCGAACTCAAGGAGGGGAACTAGGTGTCAGGTGAGAGCCCAGTCCTGGTCGAGGTCGAGGGCGGTGTCTGTTGGATCCGTCTGAACAGGCCTGACAAGCTCAACAGTATGACTCTGGAGATGCAAGGCCTGATTCAGAAGGCCTTGGATGAGGTGGCCGACGATGATTCAGTCGGTTGCGTTGTCATCACGGGAGTCGGGGAGAGGGCCTTCTGTGCAGGAGCGGATATAACCAACTTCCCGAAGCTCTCCCCTGATGGCGCGAAGGAGTTCTCGGAGATAGGACAGAAGACCGTTCAGAAGATCTTGAGCCATCCTAAACCCGTCATCGCCGCTGTAAACGGATACGCCCTAGGGGGAGGCTGCGAGCTTGCAGCGGCGTGCGACTTCAGGATTGCATCGGAGAAAGCCCGGTTCAGTCAGCCAGAGATCAGCCTGGGACTCATACCCGGTTGGGGGGGAACCCAGCTACTGCCCTCCCTCGTGGGCCCAGCCAAGGCCAAGGAGCTCATAATGACAGGGGCGATGGTGAAGGCTCCGGAGGCCCTCCAGATGGGGCTGGTCAACGAGGTCGTGGAACCTGACAAGCTCGAGGAGGCTGTAGGAGCCCTCGCCCAGACCCTGGTAGGTGGGCCCTCTATTGCCCTCGGAATGGCGAAGAAGCTTGTGAACGATAGCGCCAGCCTGACGGAGGGTCTGTCGTCTGAGGCTGAGGCCTTCAGCGAGCTCTTCGCGACAGAGGATATGAGGGAAGGAGTCACTGCTTTCTTGGAGAAGAGGAAGGCTGACTTCAAGGGAAAATAATCTTTCCTATTAGCTTCTCTCTCTTTTTTACTTTATTTCCGTTCAAGGTCATTGTCGTAAGTCTCTTGAAAAAAGCTATAAACGAGGTGGATAAGATGGAATACGAGGAGAATGAACCTCGCTTACGTTCTTATTAACACTGATATGGGCTCTGAAGAGAGAGTGACCAACGACCTGAATAAAGTTGAGGAGGTAAAGGAGGTCTTCGGAGTCTATGGCGTATACGACCTCGTCGTGAGGGTCGAGGCCGAGACGATGGAGAAACTCAAGGCGGCCATCAGCGACAGCATCAGGACGCTTGAAAACGTTCGGTCGACTCTGACGATGATAGTTGTGGATTAATTTCAAGCTCCTTTTTTTAATTACATTTTTAACTAATCAAGAAAGGGCTCTCTTTAATCAGTTGTATATTTTTAAATCCTAGTAGGTGTATCCAGAGGGAAGCATCAATGAGCGGACAGAAAGGTTTCACGGCATGGTTTACTGGTCTCCCGTGCTCAGGTAAGACAACGGTTGCTGACAGAGTCGCTGAGATTCTGAGGGAGAGGGGGCATAAGGTCGAACGCCTTGACGGAGATATCATCAGGAAGGGTCTGACGAGCGATCTCGGTTTCTCGAAGCAAGACCGGGATGAGAATATCAAACGGGTGACGTTCGTCGCCAAGCTCCTTACCAGGAACGGGGTCGCCGTTCTGGCCACATTCGTCTCGCCATACAGGGAGAGGCGCCGGATGTCCCGAGAGGGAATAGGGGAGTTCGTCGAGGTCTATGTCCGGTGCCCAGTAGAGGCCTGCATAGAACGAGACGTCAAGGGGATGTACAAGAGGGCCCTGGCAGGTGAGATCACAGGCTTCACGGGCGTAGACGATCCCTACGAGGAGCCCGAAGATTCGGAGCTCATACTGGACACGGATAAAGAGACCGTGGAGGAGAGTGCTAAGAAGGTCGTGAGCAAGTTGGAGACGCTAGGATACGTCTCCCCTCGGTAGAGTAGACGACATTAAAGTATTGATTTAAGTACGATATGTGATCCTTCGTGTTTTTATATTCGTATAATATTTTTTGCATAATTACTAACAATTTTTCGATGTTTATGGATTTCTGATATGTTTTAATATACAATAATGGTATCAGATATTGCTATGTATTATCTATTATTAATGAGAGTGATAGTTTTTTTCATGCAGTATGTTATGTTCTTAAATTATTTATATTATTTAACTTCATAACCCAAGTAACTATGAGCAATCCAAATCCACGACATCTTAGGCGCAGGAAGGGACTAAGCATAGTCGTCACCACGCTGATAATTCTTACATTCTCTGTTCTGCTGGCTCTCACTGCTATCAATTATACGAATGGCCTCACCCGCTCCCGCATGAAGAGCACGGGGCAGGAGGATATCCGCTTCTACAAGAAACACGCCTGGGTAACCGCATTCAGTAATGGCACTGATCGTGCCGTCGTCGCCTTCAAGATTCACAACCTTGGGGGGAAGAGCATCTCGGCTCAGGTCATCGATATTAGGGGCTCAGAGATCGACTGGCCTGACGTCTACTATCACAAGGTGAACAAGACCAGCGAGGCCACGCTGCTATACTCCGATATCCCAGAGTTCGACTGGGCATCGCTGACCGGGCCCAGTGTGATGATTGGTGGTTATAACTACAATCAGTCATTGGGTCCCGTATTCGTCGATGCTGGGCAGACACTGGTTGTCTACATCAAGGCTCCCAATATAATCTTCAAGGATAATATCGGTATGCCGATGGTGATCGGTGTAGGGACGACTCAGGCTACCTACTTCACGGAACTCGTCATCGAGGCGGCTAGCTGATA